>NZ_JAGXJK010000099.1:0-443 GCF_019091605.1 Micrococcus sp. GbtcB5 | reverse complement strand
CGCAATCTGGAACGGAGCTGCACCACGATCCGATGGGCGGAGGTGGGAGATCTCTCGACGTGCTCGTCGCGCGACGACGTGAAGGCTGTCGTCGGGGATGCGTACAAGGGAGAGCCCCAGGGCCGGTTCGTCGGCTCCACCAGCCAGCTGTGGAATTCCTTGGTCGGCATAGACATCGGCGACGTGGTGTTCATGCCGTCTAAGCTCAAGAAGGGCCTGCTCTACGTCGGGCGAGTGCCGGGGGGTATGCCTTCGACGCTCAGGAACCCGATGAGAATCGCCGGCGCGTGCGGGCAGTCGATTGGACCGCCACCACAGTGCGCTGGGCAGACCTGGACCAGGACCTCCCGGAGGCGCTGCAGGGACAACGGGCGGTCTTCGCGCTGAAGCCGGACCATGCGGAGGAGCATCTCGAGGCTGCAGCCGCTTCTCGACCCACCCGA
>NZ_JAGXJK010000098.1:0-467 GCF_019091605.1 Micrococcus sp. GbtcB5 | reverse complement strand
ATATACCCTCTGACCACCTCTAGCTTCTAGCGTCGACGCAACATGACGTTTAGACTTCAATTCGATCGTCGTGGGCAGTGCGGCAGTAAATTCGCGAAATGGAATGCGATCCAAAATATTCATCCTTCGTGGTGGTCGGCCTTGAATATACGGAAGAGTAATAGAATAATTCCTAGTGCGCACACCAGAAAGGCGAACGTGGTAGGCCAAGAGTTGTCTACACCTAGGATAGCGGGTGGAGACTCCCCCAGGGTGTTCATTCCAAGGAATGAGGTTATGAGGGAAGGGATTACCAGCAGCGCAACAAGTATTGATATCCCACGGTCGCGATCCGCTTCGCGTCGATCAGCGTCGCGTTGCGACTGTTGGGACTTCACTGCGTCATCTTGCAGCTTCTTCAAGGCGCCCAGAGTGGCCAAACTGTGAAGGTTGTCCAGCGTACGAGCCTGGTGATCAAGACAGTCTCC
>NZ_JAGXJK010000097.1:0-486 GCF_019091605.1 Micrococcus sp. GbtcB5 | reverse complement strand
GACGGGCCTGGTGCGCAACGTGCGCAGTTCCCGTACCAACGTCCGGTCATGAGATGCCGGAGAAGACTCGCCGGGCCGTGTCGGGGTGGCGATGAGCACGGCGATCAGTGCGGGCAGGCACACCAGGGCGATGACGCCAAGCGTGGCCCGCCACCCCAGTGCCGCCCCGATGAACGCCCCGGCCGGAACCCCGGCGATCAAGGCCACGGACGTTCCGGCGAGGATGACGGACAGGGCGCGTGCCTGACGCTCGGCAGCGACGATGCGCGAGACGGTGGACAGCGTCACGGCGAGGAACCCGGCGTTGGCCAGCGCCGCGAGAACCCGCGTCGCGAAGAGCACACCGAAATCATCGGTCAGCGCTCCGACGACGTGTACCACGATGAAGACCGCGAGAAACCCCGTGAGTGTCCACCGGGGCGAGAGCCTGCGGCTGATCGCCGCCATCGTGGTGGGTCCCTCGATCATCCCGTCCGCTAACGCGGT
>NZ_JAGXJK010000096.1:0-497 GCF_019091605.1 Micrococcus sp. GbtcB5 | reverse complement strand
TTGTAAAAATTTCCCCTGAGAAGAAGAATATTTTCAATTAGGGGGCCATTTCAAAAAATTTTAACCCAAAACCATTCTTCATATTCATTTCTTAGTAGTACAAATTGATTGTGACTAGTGGCAAAAAATATTCCGAGATTGGTCCGGGCCACATTTCACAAAGGGGTACCCCTATCAGAAATGTGAGATTTTCACTATTTCGATTAAAACGATTGGTAGTGCAAGAAAACTAATTTTTCTCTCAACGTGTCCAAGAGAAAAGTGCTGCACAACGGTCTTGGCTAGGCCCCCGTGAACTCTCATGATCTTTGGAGATGTGTAGGTTGAGATTTTAACAGATAACTAACGAGTGTAAGAGTAAGGAAAAAACTTGTTAAAATTTCCCCTGAAAAGAAGAATATTTTCAATTAGGGGGCCATTTCAACAAATTTTAACTTAAAACCATCCTTCATCATCAAACCACAGGCCCTGGGGCTCGGCAACGTCGTGGCACAGCG
>NZ_JAGXJK010000095.1:0-499 GCF_019091605.1 Micrococcus sp. GbtcB5 | reverse complement strand
TTCACACGGGTAAGCGTGGCGACGCGCAAAGGGTTCGATGCCGTTGGTCTAGCTTGCATACGGGCTGTCTCTTCAACGCCCGGACAGCATCGACGCGTCGCCGTCGTCCGTCCGCGCGGTGAGCCGCCACCCGCTCCACGACTTCGGCGAATGCGTGTTGTAGACAGCTGGGGCCGACCGCCGTCTTCCTCGTCCGTGCGCTCGTTCGGTGTGCTGTCGGACAGCGCCCCGCGCGAGGGTGCGTCGCAGCATCCGGTTGACGCTGGTGCAAAACTGAGTACGCTTATTATTGAGTCCAGTCGTTAGGAGGTCGTCAATGAACGTCGCAGTGGTGCCGCGGCGGGAGCGCAACATGCGACTCAAGCAGGAGCGCATCTTCGACGCGGCTAGCTGTAGGAGGGCATGACGTTGTTGACTCGGGCCGGTGCCAGTGAGGCCGGAGGAGCGTCTCCGCAGGAGGTATGAGGCCGATGGTAGTTGTAGTGGTTCACCCACACCG
>NZ_JAGXJK010000094.1:0-508 GCF_019091605.1 Micrococcus sp. GbtcB5 | reverse complement strand
GGCCAGGGGGATGTTCGTGGCGTACCACTTCTTCCAGGCCCCGGCCTTGTCCCCGGCCACCAACAGGATTGCCTGCCGGCGGGGGTCGAAGGCGAAGAGGATCCGGATCTCGCTGCGCCCGCTCGAGCCGGGGTGCAGCTCCTTAAGGTTCTTGTGCCTGGAGCCGGTGAGTGTGTCCACCAACGGTCGGTCCAGGGTCGGCCCGGGCTTGCTGGCGAAAGTTGTTGTCAATGACTGCTGAAACGCGAGCAGGAATCGACACCTGAAAACCGAGCAGGTGGGCCCAGCATACAGCGGCTTGAGCGCGTGTATGGCGGTGCATCCACGAAGCACGCCTCTCGGAAACGCGGGGACACCAGCGTCCAGCTGGTAGAATCATGAACAGACACGGCCGAGCCGCATGCAGGCGCTCGCCCCTTCCAGGAGAGACCATGACCAAATGGTTCCTGCTCGCCGGCGCCGGCGGGAGCGAAGTCATCGCACCGCTGACACTCAAGGCAGCACACAC
>NZ_JAGXJK010000093.1:0-523 GCF_019091605.1 Micrococcus sp. GbtcB5 | reverse complement strand
GACGGGGCACCCCCGCTGTACTACGGCGGATGGGAAGCGCTCGCGGCGGCGCTGGGGTACTGGAAGCCCGGGGCTGATCCTGAATCCGTCCGTCGGCAGACGCAACGTGTCATCACCAAGCTGGTTCGGAAGGGCGTCATCACATCTAGTGGACAGGCCCGCCCGCGCGTTCGGGCTGAATACGCCCTGAATCTGGACCCACTCGTGCGGTTCGAGCCGCTGGGGGAAGGCAAGTCCGTGACGTGGCAGCCCGTCCCGCGCGTCGATCCCCGGCCGGTGGACCACCGACCGGCCTCGCGTAATGGGGGACTCCCGGAGTCCAGTACGGGAGACTCTAGGAGTCCCGCGCTGGGGGACTCTGGGAGTCCCCCCAAGGAGACACTTCAGGAGACACGTCAGGAACAGCTTGGACCTGCGCGTCCCGCGCATACCCGTCCACACGGTGGGAGTACGGGACGGGAAGCTCTGGCCGCTTATGCCGCGAACCTGCCGACGCCCGAACAGCTCGGCATGGGTAACTGGC
>NZ_JAGXJK010000092.1:0-536 GCF_019091605.1 Micrococcus sp. GbtcB5 | reverse complement strand
AGCGGTCGGCCTCGGTGACGGCCGCGGCGATGTCAGCGGCGGACAAGGCGTTAATCGGGCTCTTCACGGTTCGTGGTGATGGGGAGCGTCGCGTCGCTGGCGTAAGACGGCTCGTGGTCCTGCTGTGATGGGTGTTGTCAAGACATCCACATTCCAGAGGACCACGTGCCTGTGCACGAGAGTACTGGTTCGCAGCGCGATGCTGCGAGCGCGATCTTCAACCTGCCCAACTATCGCGTCATCGACGCGTTCGGCCAGCCCGACGGGGGCCGGCGGGTGGTGATCGCCTCGACCGTTCCGCCGGGCTGCCCCGCTTGCGGGGTGCTCGCGACGAAGGTCCACTCCCGCCGGGACCAGCAGATTCGGGACGTCCCGATTGCTGGGGCGATAGAGGTGGTGTGGGCCAAGCGGCGCTGGTTCTGCCTCGAGCCGGCCTGCACCAGGGGCACGTTCTGGGAGTCCACCGAGCAGGTCCCGCGATACGCACGCTCGACGACCCGGTTGCGGCCGTCGACGATGCCCCCCACGAGGGGGTC
>NZ_JAGXJK010000091.1:0-551 GCF_019091605.1 Micrococcus sp. GbtcB5 | reverse complement strand
TCACCAAGTCCGTCATATCGATTGAATAACGCTTGATACGCTATAGGGGTATAGGGTAGTATTAATAACTATGAAAGAAGTTGAGCACGCGCACGCCACGTATGACACACCGCATCTGAATGCGGCGGTCGGAGTCTTCGCGTTGCTGGCGAATCTGGTGAGTGTGAAGATGATCCTCGCCATTCGCGACATCGAGGTCTCTGCCAATCATCTGGCGGACATCGTCGACCTTCCCGTCGACCAGACCTCCCACGAGCTTCACCGCCTGGAGTCGGCCGGGATCGTGAGTCGGCAGCGACGCGAGTCCCGCGACTTCTACCTATTGAACGGTGTGCATGCCGGGGCGCTGGCTGAGGCTGCGATCTTCCATGCCGAACATCAGCAGCAGGTACGCACTCGTGCAGGTTCTCCCACCTCGAACTTGCGACCGAACTGACAGAGGAGGCATCATGCCCCGTTTTTCCCGATTAACCCCTGAGACCGCAGTGGGGGCCTCACGAGACTTGCTCGGCGATCTCGTCGAGCGGCACGGCCAGGTCGGAGACATGGTC
>NZ_JAGXJK010000090.1:0-556 GCF_019091605.1 Micrococcus sp. GbtcB5 | reverse complement strand
GAAGCACGCCAACTCCCGCAACGGGACCACCCCGAAGACCGTGGAGTCCGAGGTCGGGCCGATCGAGCTGGACGTCCCGCGAGACCGGGGCGGGTCGTTCACCCCGCGCCTGGTGCCCAAGGGCCAGCGGCGCCTCGGGGGCCTGGATGACATGATCATCAGCCTCTATGCCGGCGGAATGACGATCCGGGACATCCAGCACCACCTGGCCTCCACGATCGGCACGGACCTGTCGCACGAGACGATCTCCAACATCACCGACGCCGTGAGCGAAGAGGTCCTGGCGTGGCAGTCGCGGCCGCTGGAGGAGTTCTATCCGGTGATCTATCTCGACGCAATCCGGATCAAGATCCGAGAGAACAGCCAGGTCCTCAACCGTGCCGCCTACATCGCCGTCGGCGTGGACCTCGAGGGCATCAAGCACGTGCTGGGGATCTGGGTCCAGGACACCGAGGGCTCGGCGTTCTGGGCCCACGTCTGCGCCGATCTCGCCAACCGGGGCGTGCAGGACGTGCTGATCGTGTGCTGCGACGGGCTCAAGGGCCTGCCGGAGGCG
>NZ_JAGXJK010000009.1:0-97356 GCF_019091605.1 Micrococcus sp. GbtcB5 | reverse complement strand
GCGGTGCGGCCCGCGGCGGGACCGGGCGCCGGGGCGCCGGCATTCGACGTGGGGGCCGCGGCGCGCGGCGACGGGGCGGCCGCCGGCTTCGGCGCGGCGGAACGGCCCGGGGCGGCGGGCGTGGAACCGGGCTTGGCGGCGGACTTGCCGGCACCCGGGTAGGCGTTGCGCAGCTTCTTGACCACCGGGGGCTCGATGGTGGACGAAGCCGAGCTGACGAACTCGCCGAGGTCCTTGAGCGTGCTCAAGGCCTCCTTCGAGGTGATGCCGAGCTCCTTGGCGAGCTCATGGACGCGGACCTTGGCCACGGTTCTCCTGTTCTGGCCCCACGGGCCGGAACGGAGCCGCTCGGGCTGTCCGTCTCAGCGCGTCCTGGGACCGTTGACGTTGCTCCAGGCCGTCGCGCGCGCCACCAGGGCACGCGCACCACGGCCTGCCTGATAGCAGGGGGTGAAGTTCATCGCTGGGCACTCATGCTTCAGTGCTCATCGGGTACGCATCAGATCTCTGACCCGCCTTCATCTGTCGGTCTGTCAGCCGGTGCCTCCGCAGTGCGGCCCAGCGCGTCGGCGTCGACGGCGGACCGGAAGGCCCGCCCGAACGCGCGGCGGCGCAGGGCGAGGTGGAGGCAGTCCTCACCGGGGTGCAGCCACGCACCCCGGCCTGGACGGCGTCGTTCCGGGTCCCAGACGACGGATGGGGGTTCCGTCGAGGAGTCCAGAGCGACGCGCACCAGCTCTTGCTGGTCCGCCCTCGATCGGCATCCGATGCAGGTGCGCACGACCGTCCGAGACGTCATGCGTTCACCCCTCACGGGCGTCGGATCGAGAAAGGACCTCATCCATCCTAGCGCGTCCGGGCCCGGATCTGTTCCCGGGGACGGTCAGCGGCCCGGGGCAGAGGTGGTGACCCCGTCGCCGACGATGTCGATCCGCCAGCCCGTGAGCTTGGCCGCGAGGCGGGCGTTCTGGCCCTCCTTGCCGATGGCCAGGGACAGCTGGTACTCCGGCACCACGGCGCGGGCCGAGTGCTGGTCCGCGTCGAGGATCTCCACCGAGACGGTCGTGGCGGGCGAGAGGGCGTTGGCGATCATCGCGGCGGGGTCGTCCACGTGGTCGACGATGTCGATCTTCTCGTCGTTGAGCTCCGTCATGACGGCGCGCACGCGGCTGCCCATCTCCCCGATGGAGGCGCCCTTGGCGTTCACCCCGGGGCGGGTGGCGCGCACGGCCATCTTGGTGCGGTGGCCGGCCTCGCGGGCCAGCGCCGTGATCTCGACCGAGCCGTCCGCGATCTCCGGGACCTCGAGCTCGAAGAGCTTGCGCACGAGGCCGGGGTGCGAGCGGGACACCGTGACGGACGGGCCCTTGGCGCCGCGCGTCGCGGAGACCACGTAGGCGCGGATCCGGCGGCCGTGGGTATAGTCCTCGCCGGGCACCTGCTCGGGCGGCGGGAGGACGGCCTCGAGGGTGCCGAGGTTCACCTGGACCATGTGGCGGTTCAGGCCCTGCTGGATGACGCCGGAGACGAGCTCGCCCTCCTTGTCCTTGAACTCGCCGAGGACCTTGTCGTCGTCCTCCTCGCGCATGCGCTGGATCATCACCTGGCGCGCCGTGGAGGCGGCCACCCGGCCGAAGCCGTTCGGGGTGTCGTCGAACTCGCCGATGGGCGTGTCGTCCTCGTCCAGCTCCGTGGCCCACACGGTGACGTGGCCGGTCGCGCGGTCGATCTCCACGCGGGCGCGCTTCAGGGCCCCCGGGGTGCGGTGGTACGCCATGAGCAGGGCCTGCTCGATGGTGGGGATGAGGCGGTCCATCGGGATCTCCCGCTCCGCCTCCAGCATGCGCAGCGCGCTCATGTCGATGTCCAACTCATGCCTCCGTGTGCTCGGCCGTGTCCTCGCCCGCGGCGGCGTCGGCGTCGCCGGCCTGCTGAGCGGGGCTCCACTCTACCTGCACGATCGCCGGACCGAGACGGTCGAGGGCGACCCGCTCGGCGGGCAGCTCCTTGGCCTTCATGCCCTTCTTCGCGGGCGGGCGCACCACGGCCAGCTCGACGTCGTCGTCCGTCACGTCCTTCAGGCGGGCGGTCACGGGCGCGGCGCCGTCGACCGAGACCTCGACGAGACGGCCGACGTTGCGGGCGAAGTGGCGGGGCTCGGTGAGCGGGCGGTCCACGCCCGCGGTGGTGACCTCCAGCAGGTACTCCCCCGCACCGACGCCGGGCACGTGGTCGCCCAGGGCGTCGAGGGCGGCGGAGACCCGGCCGGAGAGGCGGGCGACGTCGTCCAGGCTCAGGCCCTGGGTGCCCGAGGCGCGGTCGAGGACCACCTCGACGGTGCGGTGCTCGGCGGTGCCCGTGGCGCGCACCTGCTCCACCACCACGTCGTCGGCCGCCAGGGCCTCCTCGACGCGGGTGCGCAGCTCGGCGAGGTCGTCGCGGCGGTCGGTGCTGTCCATGGGGTGCCTCACTCGTCGGGTCAGGGCCGCCGCGCCACGCGGGCGGGCGCCGGGGTCGGGATCCGGGGCCGAGCCTACCGGCGGCCCACGGCGGGGCCGAGTGCTCCCGACCGGGTCGGACGGGGCGGGCTCAGCGCAGCAGCGGGGCGAGGGTGTCCGCGCCGACCTTGACGATGAGCGCGGCCACCACCATGAGGTACACCACGCGGATGAAGCCGGTGCCGCGGGCGATCGCCATGCTGGCCCCCACGTAGCCGCCCACGAGGTTGGCCGCGCCGAGCAGCAGCCCCAGGCCCAGCACCGCGTGCCCCGAGGGCACGAAGTACGCGAGCGCGCCGAGGTTGGTCGCGAGGTTGACCACCTTCGCCTGTGCCGAGGCGTGCAGGAAGTCGAACTTGAGCAGCAGCACCAGCCCCAGGATGAGGAACGTGCCCGTGCCGGGGCCGAGGACGCCGTCGTAGAAGCCCACCGCCGCGCCGAGCGCCACGGCCCGGGCCAGCGCGGTGCTCCGCCGCGGTCCCACGCCGGCGACCTGTCCGAGGCCCGGGCGCACGGCCGTGAACACGGCGACGGCGATCAGCGCCACCAGGATCACGGGCCGGATCACGCCGGCCGGCAGATGCGCGGCGACCACGGCCCCGCCCAGGGCCGCCGCGAAGGCGACGGCGGCCATCGGCAGTGCCGTGGACAGGTCCTGCCGCAGGCGCCGCCGGTAGGTGAGCGCCGACGTCGCCGTGCCGAACACCGAGCCGAGCTTGTTGGTGGCCAGGGCCTGGATCGGGCTCAGCCCGGGCACGAGCAGCAGGGCCGGCAGCTGCAGGAGCCCGCCCCCGCCCACGACGGCGTCGATCCAGCCCGCCACGAAGCCCGCGGCGAGCACGAGGACGAGCAGCCCGGCGGTCAGCTCGACGGCGCCGAACCACTCAGCGCCCGTCGCGCACCTCCGCGAGCACCGCCGCGACGGCCCCGTCCACGGGCACGGGGCGCGCCTCGCCGGTGGCACGGTCCTTGAGCTCGAGCTCGCCGTCCGCCAGGCCGCGGCCGATCACCACGGTGGTGGGCACGCCGATGAGCTCGGCGTCCTTGAACTTCACGCCGGGGCTGACCTTCGGACGGTCGTCCACGAGCACGGTCACGCCCTCGGCCTCGAGGCCCGCGGCGAGGGTCTCGGCGGCGGCGAGGCCGTCCTCGCCCTTCGTGGCGACGACGACGTGCACGTCCGCCGGGGCCACCGCGCGCGGCCACGCCAGGCCCTTGTCGTCGTGGTAGCGCTCGGCGATCGCGGCGACGGCGCGCGTGATGCCGATGCCGTAGGAGCCCATGGTCACCACGACCTGCTTGCCGTGGACGTCGAGGACCTTCAGGTCGAGGGCCTCGGCGTACTTGCGGCCGAGCTGGAAGATATGGCCCATCTCCATGCCGCGGCGGGTGTGCAGCGGGCCGGAGCCGTCCGGGGCCTGGTCGCCCTCGCGCACCGCGGTGGCCTCGAGCACGCCGTCCCACATGAAGTCGCGGCCGGCCACGAGGCCGAACACGTGGCGCTGGTCCGCGTTCGCGCCGGTGATCCACGCGGTGCCGGGGGCGATGCGCGGGTCCACGAAGAAGGGTAGGCCCGAGACGGAGCCCTCCGCGCCGAGGACCGGGGTGCCCTCGACCGCGTCGGCCGCCGCGGGGCCGATGTAGCCCTTGACCAGGGCGGGGTGCGCGGCCAGGTCCGCGGCGGTCGCGGCCTCGAGCGTGGGCTCGCCGACCACGCCGAGCGCCGGGCCCACGGAGGCCTCGAGACGCTTGAGGTCCACCTCACGGTCGCCGGGCACGCCCACGACGAACGGGCGGCGCTCGCCGCCGTCCACCACCGCGGTGACCACGACGCACTTGAGCGTGTCCGCGGCGGTCCACGGCTCGCCCTCGCGCGGGGCCAGCCGGTTGGCGACGTCCACGAGCGCGGCGATGGTGGTGGAGACCGGGGTGTCCTTGACCTCGGCGGCGGGCAGGGCCGCCATGGCCGGCTCGTCCAGCGGGGCGGGGGCCACCGTGGTGACGGCCTCGACGTTGGCGCGGTAGCCGCCGTCGGACTCGACGAAGGTGTCCTCGCCCACCTCGGTGGGGTGCAGGAACTCCTCGGAGCGGGAGCCGCCCATCGCACCGGAGGTGGCCCGCACCGGCACGACCTCGAGGCCGAGGCGGTCGAAGATCCGCAGGTAGGCGGCCCGGTGGGCCTCGTACGCGGCGTCCAGGCCGGCGTCGTCCACCGTGAAGGAGTAGGAGTCCTTCATGATGAACTCGCGCCCGCGCAGCAGGCCGGCGCGCGGGCGGGCCTCGTCCCGGTACTTGGTCTGGATCTGGTACAGGTACGCGGGCAGGTCCTTGTACGAGGAGTACAGGTCCTTCACCAGGAGCGTGAACATCTCCTCGTGCGTGGGGGCCAGGAGGTAGTCGTTGCCCCGGCGGTCCTGCAGGCGGAACAGCCCGTCGCCATACTCGTCCCAGCGCCCCGTGGCCTCGTAGGGCTCCCGCGGCAGCAGCGCCGGGAAGTGCACCTCCTGGGCGCCGATCGCGTCCATCTCCTCGCGCACGATCCGCTCCACCTTGGCCAGCACCTTCAGGCCCAGCGGCAGCCACGAGTAGATGCCCGGGGCCGCGCGACGGATGTAGCCGGCACGGACGAGGAGCCTGTGGCTCGCCACCTCGGCCTCCGCCGGGTCGTCGCGCAGGGTGCGCAGGAACAGGGTGGACATGCGCAGGGGCATGACGGGGCCTCCTCGGACGGGCTCGCGCGGTCGGGGGCGGCGCGCGGGACGGGACGACGCCGACACGGGGTGCCCGGCGTCCTGACCGCCGATCCTATCGCCCGCGCAGGGTCCGCCGGGTCAGTACAGGACGGTCGCGAACGTGCCGCGCCGCTCGAACCCCACGCGCTCGTACGCGCGCAGCGCGGGGGTGTTGTACGCGTTGACGTAGAGGCTGACCACGGGCGCCTGGAGGCGCACGTAGTCCACGACGGCGGCCATCGCCGACGCCGCCAGCCCTCGGCCGCGCGCGGCGGGGGCCATCCACACGCCCTGGATCTGGGCGCACCGGGAGGAGAGCAGCCCGATGTCCGCCTTGAAGCGCAGCGGGCCGCCCGCGTCGCGCGGGCCCGGGTCGATGAAGACGCGCCCGGCGTGGATCAGCCGCTCGACGCGGTCCCGGTACTGGGCCGCGCCGCCGGTGAACGGGGAGAAGCCGAGCTCCTCCTCGAACATCGCCGCGCTGGCCGGCAGGACGCGCGCGAAGTCGCGTGGCTGCGCCTGCACCACGGACGGGTTCGGGTCGATCCCCCCGGCCGTGCCCAGCACGAGCAGCGGCTGGTCGGGGCGCACGGACCGGGACCGGTGGCCCGCGGCGGCGAGGGCCTGACCGGCGGCCAGCACGGGACCGGCCGGGCCGTAGATCGACCCGTACCGGCGGCGCAGCGCGGCGGCCGCCGCGCCGAGCGCCTCCGCGTCGCCCGGCGCCCAGCCCGCGTCCGGGGCCTCGGACGCGGCGACCGGCACCACGTTCGAGCCGATCCAGACGGCCGCGCGCAGCCCCCCGGCGCCCGGGGCGTCGTCGTCGATCCCGAGGAACAGGGTGCCCGCCGCTCCCCCGCGCGGGCCGGCCAGGCGGCCCGCCTCGAGCAGGGAGTCCACGAACACGTTGGACACGGGGGCACGGGCGGACAGGGCCGCGAGCGCGGCGGTGTCCGCGTCGGTCAGCAGGCGGACGCGGTCAGCCGTGGCGGCCCGGACCTCCCGGTCAGTGGACGGAGACCACCGGGGCACCGGCGGCAGCCTGGTCACCGCCGTCCTCCCCCAGGTCCATCTCGCCGGCGATCCGGTTGGCCTCCTCGATGAGGGTCTCCACGATCTGGTCCTCGGGCACGGTGCGGATGACCTCGCCCTTGACGAAGATCTGGCCCTTGCCGTTGCCGGAGGCGACGCCGAGGTCGGCTTCGCGGGCCTCGCCCGGCCCGTTGACGACGCAGCCCATGACGGCCACCCGCAGCGGGACCTCGAGGTCCTGGAGGCCCTCGGTGACCTGCTCGGCCAGCGTGTACACGTCCACCTGGGCGCGGCCGCACGAGGGGCAGGAGACGATCTCGAGCTTGCGCTCACGCAGGTTCAGGGACTGCAGGATCTGCAGGCCCACCTTGACCTCCTCGACCGGCGGCGCGGAGAGGGAGACGCGGATGGTGTCGCCGATGCCCTGGCCGAGCAGGTAGCCGAAGGCGGTGGCGGACTTGATGGTGCCCTGGAAGGCCGGGCCGGCCTCGGTGACCCCGAGGTGCAGCGGCCAGTCACCCTGCTCGGCGAGCAGCTCGTAGGCGCGGGCCATGATCACCGGGTCGTTGTGCTTGACGGAGATCTTGAAGTCCTTGAAGCCCTGCTCCTCGAAGAGGGAGGCCTCCCAGACGGCGGACTCGACGAGGGCCTCCGGGGTGGCCTTGCCGTACTTCTGCAGCAGGCGCGGGTCCAGGGAGCCGGCGTTGACGCCGATGCGGAGGGAGGTGCCGTGGTCCGAGGCGGCCAGCGCGATCTCCTTGACCTTGTCGTCGAACTTCTTGATGTTGCCCGGGTTCACGCGCACGGCGCCGCAGCCGGCCTCGATCGCCGCGAACACGTACTTCGGCTGGAAGTGGATGTCCGCGATCACGGGGATGGTGGACTGCTGGGCGATGACCTTGAGGGCCTCGGCGTCCTTGTCCGTGGGGCAGGCCACGCGGACGATGTCGCAGCCGGCGGCCGTGAGCTCGGCGATCTGCTGCAGGGTCGCGCCGATGTCGTGCGTCTTGGTGGTAGTCATCGACTGCACCGAGACGGGGTGCTGCGAGCCGACGCCCACCGAGCCCACCTGGATCTGCCGGGTGGTGCGGCGCGGGGCCAGCACGGGCGGCGGGGCGGACGGCATTCCAAGGCTGACGGGCACGGGGGCGCTCCTCATGGGTTCTCGGGGTCGACGGCGCGGGGCCGCCGGGTTCTCCGGTCCATCCTAGGCGCGCGGGCGCCCCGGGGCGCGGGGCGACCGCCCACGGCGAACGGCCCGGACTCAGAACAGCCGGACGGGCTCCACGATGTCCGCCACGATCAGGATGACGCCCATGAGCAGCATCGCCGCGCCCACCGCGTAGGTCAGCGGCAGCATGCGGGCCAGGTCGAACGGTCCCGGGTCGGGGCGGCCCGTGAGCCGGGCCCAGCCGCGGCGCACCGCCTCCCACAGGGCGCCGGCCACGTGGCCGCCGTCGAGCGGGAGCAGCGGGATGAGGTTGAACACCATGAGCGCCACGTTCACGCCCGCCAGCAGGGACAGCAGCAGGGCGGCCTTGTCCGTCAGCGTGGCCTGCTCGAGCGCCGCCGCCTCCCCGGCGATCCGTCCGACGCCCACCACGGACATCGGGCCGTCCGGGTCGCGCTCGGCCGGGGTCACCACGGCGACGGCGGTGTCCCACAGCCGCTGCGGCAGCACGAGGACGACGTCGACGACGCCCCGCACCTGCTGGGCGACGAGCGGGCCGGCGTCGAGCGGGGTGCCGCGAACCGTCTCGAGCTGCGCGCCCATGCCGATGAACCCGACCTCGTGGGTCGCGACGGTCCCGTCCGGGGCCCGCTCGGGCCGGCCCAGCGCGTCCGTCACGGGCCGTTCCGTCAGGCGCGGGGTCAGGGTGGCGCTCATCCGCTCGCCGTCGCGCTCCCACTCGATCCGGGTGGGCTGTCCGGCGCGGTCCCGGATCGCGGCGGAGAGGGCGTCCCAGTCGGAGACCGGCCGCCCGTCGAAGGCGAGCACGGTGTCCCCGGGGCGCAGTCCCGCCTCGTGGGCGGGCCCGGCGGGATCGCCCGGGCGGCAGTCCTCGGTCCCGCCCGAGGCGGCGCGAGCCTGCTGCTCCTGCGTCGTGACCACGCACCGGTAGACCTCGGCGACGGTGGTGCTCGGCTGCGAGGTGCCCACCGTCGTGACCAGCAGGGCGGTGACGCCCAGCGCGATGAGCAGGTTCATGAACGGCCCGCCGAGCATGATCACCACGCGCTTCCACACCGGCAGGGCGAGGAAGCGGCGGTGCTCGTCGCCGGGGCGGACCTCCTCGGCGGCCTGGGCTCGCGCGTCGTCGGCCATGCGGCCCAGCTGCTGGACGAAGCCCGTGGACGCCGTGCGGGGCGTCTGCCCGGGCCGCGGCGGGGGCAGCATCCCGATCATCGCGACGTAGCCGCCCAGCGGGACGGCCTTGAACCCGTACTCCGTCTCGCCGCGGCGCCACGAGACGAGCGTCGGGCCGAAGCCGATCATGTACTGCGTGACGCGCACGCCGAAGAGCTTGGCCGGGACGAGGTGGCCGACCTCGTGCAGGGCGATCGAGACCGCCAGGCCCAGTGCGACCGCGAGGACGCCCGCGACGTACCAGAGGATCTCCACGACGGTCACCAGCGGGCCCGCGCCGCACGGCGCGCCCAGGCCTCGGCGGCGAGCACGGCGTCCACGGTGAGCGCGGCGGGCGCGGGGTCGTGGCCGGCCGCGGCGAGCACGTGCTCGGGGGCGTAGTCGGCGACGACGGCGCGGACCGTGTCCACGATCCCGTCGAAGGGCAGGGCGCCGGCGTGGAAGGCGTCCACCGCCTCCTCGTTGGCGGCGTTGAACACGGCCATGTGGGTGGGCGAGGCGGCCGCCGCCTCCTTCGCGGCCCGCACGGCGGGGAAGGCCTCCTCGTCGAGGGGTTCGAAGGTCCAGGTGGCCGCCCGCGTCCAGTCGCAGGCCGGGGCCGCGCCCGGGAGCCGGCGCGGCCAGCACAGCCCGAGGGCGATGGGCAGGCGCATGTCCGGCGGGGAGGCCTGGGCGAGCGTGGACCCGTCGACGAACTCGACCATCGAGTGCACCACGGACTGCGGGTGGACCACGACGTCGATCCGGTCCAGGGGCACGTCGAACAGCAGGTGGGCCTCGATCACCTCGAGGGCCTTGTTCACGAGGGAGGCGGAGTTGGTGGTGACGACGCGGCCCATGTCCCACGTGGGGTGGGCGAGGGCCTGGGCGGGCGTGACGGCGTGCAGGGCGGCGCGGTCCAGGCCGCGGAACGGCCCGCCCGAGGCCGTGAGCACGAGGCGGCGGACCTCGTCCGCCGTGCCCCCGCGCAGCGCCTGCGCGAGCGCGGAGTGCTCGGAGTCCACCGGCACGAGCTGGCCCGGCGCCGCGGCCGCCTTCACGAGGGCCCCGCCGACGATGAGCGACTCCTTGTTGGCCAGGGCCAGGCGGTGGCCGGCGTGCAGCGCGGCGAGGGTGGGCCGCAGGCCGATCGAGCCCGTGATCCCGTTGAGCACGGTGTCGGCGCCGGGCCACGCCGCGATCTGCTCGGCGGCGCGTGGCCCGGTGAACAGCACGGGTCGGGGGGCCGGGCGCCCGAGGCGGGCGGCGGCGTCGGCGAGGGCGGCGCGCAGCTCCTCCTCCCCCGCCGCGGCGGAGCCCACCGCCTCGACCTCGAAGCGCACGGCCTGCTCGGCCAGCAGGGTCGTGTTCGCCCCGCCCGCGAGCGCGACGGCCCGGAGCCGGGCGGGGTCCTGGGCGATCACGTCGAGGCCCTGGGTGCCGATCGAGCCCGTGGAGCCGATCAGGGCGACGGCGCGCGGGGCGCCGTCGTCGTCCGCCGGGGCGGGGGCGGGCAGCGTGTAGTCGGTGAGGGATCCGTGCGTCACCCCGCCATGATGCCAGCCGGGCCTGGACACGGACGGGGGGCCGACCGGACGGACGCCGCGCCGCGACATCCCGCCCCGCCGACCCCCGTGGGACCGGGTCAGCCGCGGATCAGTGCTGCACCGGCTTCTCGGCGCCGATGCCGGTGAGGGAGCGGACCTCCATCTCGGCCTGCTTGTCGGGGTCCTCGGCGCGCGACGAGGTCACCGAGCCGAGCCAGCCGAGGAAGAAGGCCAGCGGGATGGAGACGATGCCCGGGTTCTTCAGCGGGAACACCGCGAAGTCCGCGCCCGGGATCATCGAGGTCGGCGTCCCGGACATCACCGGGGACAGGACGATCAGGATGATCGCGGAGAGCAGTCCGCCGTACATCGACCACACCGCGCCGCGGGTGGTGAAGCGCCGCCAGAACAGGGAGTAGAGGATGGTCGGCAGGTTCGCCGAGGCCGCCACCGCGAAGGCGAGCGCCACGAGGAACGCCACGTTCTGGCCCTGGGCGGCGATGCCGCCGACGATCGCCAGGACGCCGATCACCACCACGGTGATCTTGCCGATCCGCACCTCCTCCTGCGGGGTGAGCGGGTGCTTGGCGATCACGGAGCCGTACACGTCGTGGGCGAAGGACGCCGCCGCCGTGATGGCCAGGCCCGCGACCACCGCGAGGATGGTGGCGAACGCGACCGCCGAGATCAGGCCCAGCAGGATGGAGCCGCCGAGCTCGAACGCCAGCAGCGGGGCCGCGGAGTTCTGCCCGCCGGGCGCGGCCGTGATGCGCTCGGGGCCGATCAGCGCGCCGGCACCGTAGCCCAGCACGAGGGTGAACAGGTAGAACGCGCCGATGAGGACGATGGCCCACACCACGGACTTGCGCGCCTCCTTGGCGGTGGGCACCGTGTAGAACCGCATGAGCACGTGCGGCAGGCCGGCGGTGCCGAGCACGAGCGCGATGCCCAGGGACACGAAGTCGAGGCGGGTCAGGGCGCTGGCGCCGTACTGCAGGCCCGGCTCGAGGATCGCCTCGCCCTTCGGGTTCATCTCGACGGCGGCCCCCAGCAGGGCGTTGAAGTCGAAGCCGAACAGGGCCAGCGACCACACGGTCATGATCCCCGCGCCGGCGATCAGCAGGATCGCCTTGATGATCTGCACGTAGGTGGTGCCCTTCATGCCGCCGATCAGCACGTAGACGATCATCAGCACGCCCACGATCACGATCACGAGGGCCTGGCCGGCCCGGTCGTTGATGTTCAGCAGCAGGGACACCAGGCCGCCGGCGCCGGCCATCTGGGCCAGGAGGTAGAAGAGGCAGACGGCCATGGTGCCGAAGGCGGCGGCGATGCGCACGGGACGCTGCTGCAGGCGGAAGGACAGCACGTCCGCCATGGTGAACTTGCCGGTGTTGCGCAGCAGCTCGGCCACCAGCAGCAGGGCCACGAGCCACGCCACGAGGAAGCCGATCGAGTAGAGGAAGCCGTCGTAGCCGTAGAGGGCGATCGCGCCCACGATGCCCAGGAACGAGGCCGCGGAGAGGTAGTCACCCGCGATGGCCGTGCCGTTCTGGGTGCCGGAGAAGCCGCGGCCGCCGGCGTAGTAGTCGGCCGAGGACGCGTTCGTCTTGGACGCGCGGATCACGATCACGAGGGTGACCACCACGAAGGCGACGAAGATGCCGATGTTCACGGCGGGGTTGCCGACCGTCTGCGGGGCGGCCTGGAGCAGGGGGGTGAGCGCGCTCATCGCGTGGCCTCGGGGTTCTCGTGGGCGCCGGCGGCCTCGCGCTCGAGGCGCTCACGCAGCGCGGTGGCGCGGGGGTCCAGGGTCCGGTTGGAGAAACGGACGTAGGCGAAGGTGATCAGGAACGTGGTGACGAACTGGAGCAGGCCGAGGATCAGGCCGAGGGTGATGTTGCCGCCGAGGCGGATCGCCATGAACTCGGGGAAGAACGCGCCGACGATCACGAACACCAGGTACCAGACGAAGAACGCCACGGTCATGGGGAAGGCGAAGGATCGGTGGGTGCGCCGGAGCTCGATGAACTCCTCGGACTGCTGCGCGGCGCGGAACTGCGCGGCCGTGGGGACCGGCGCCGTGGGCTCGCTGGATGACATGGGCCCTCCGGGGGTGCGTAGGACGGATCAGTGTGAGACAGATCACTGTGATGACAACCACACTCTGGCGGGCGGAGGGGTGCGCCGTCAAGCGCGCCCCGGGGCCGTGCGCCCGTGTGACAGCCCCGGGGCGCAGCCGTGCGGACGCGGACGCGCCCCGACGGCACGGGGCCGCCGGGGCGTGGAGCCGCCCAGGAGCCGGTCAGGCGCTGCCCGGCCGGGGCGTGTCCGCGCGGCGCAGGAGCGCGCGAGCCTGGGCGAGGACCACCTCGTCGACCATCGCCCCGTCCAGCTCGAAGGCCCCGTGCCGCCCCTCGGCCGCGGCGAGGACGCGCCGGGCGCGCTCGACGGCCTCCGGGGCGGGCGTGTAGGCGGAGCGCACGACGGGCACCTGGCGCGGGTGCAGGCACACGGTCGCGGTGCAGCCCAGGGCGACGGCGTCCTCGGCCTCGGCGGCCAGCCCGGCCTCGTCGACGAGGTCCAGATGGACGGCGTCCCACGCGGCCACCCCGTGCGCGGCCGCCGCCAGCAGCACCGTCGCGCGGGCGTGCTGGACCACGGAGCGGTAGGCGCCCCCGGGGGTGCGGGAGGAGCTGCCGCCCATCGACGCCACGAGGTCCTCGGCGCCCCACATCAGCGCACCCACGTGCGGGTGGGCGGCCAGTTCGGCGGCGGCGAGGATCCCGGCCGCGGTCTCGCACAGGGCGACGACGCGGGTCTGCGGTCCGAGGGCGGCGACGACCCCGTCCACCTGCGCGGCGGACTCGGCCTTGGCGAGCATGAGCGTGCGCCAGCCCGTCCCGGCGAGCATGGCCAGGTCGGCGTCGTGGTCCGCGGTGCCCGCGGGGTTCACGCGGACCACCACGCGGTCCCCGTCCAGCGGGCCGCCGTCGACCCCGCAGGCCCGCCCCGCCCAGGCCGCCGCGACGGCGTCGCGCGCGGCGGGCCGGGCCTCCGGGGTGACGGCGTCCTCGAGGTCGAGGATCACCGCGTCCGCGCGCTCGAGCGCCGTGGCGTACCGCTCGGGGCGGTCCGCCGGGGTGAACATGACGGCCGGTCCGAGGGTCAGCGCGCTCATGCCCGCTCCCCCGTGCCTGCGGCGTCGGCGGCCTTCGCCTTGGCCTCCGCGTGCGCCTGCGCGGTCCACATCAGGCAGGTGCGCTGGGCGCGGACGACGACGCCGCCGTGCTGGTTCTCCCCCGTCATCGCGAACGTGACGATCCGCTGCCCCGGCCGCGAGGAGGACTCGCGGATCGCGGTGACCTCGGAGCGCCCGTAGAGCGTGTCCCCGTGGAAGACCGGCTTCGGGAACGCGATCTCCCCCAGGCCGAGCTGGGCCACGAGCGTGCCCTGCGTGGTCTGCCCGACGGCGAGGCCCACCAGGGTGGACAGCGTCAGCATCGAGTTGACCAGTGGCCGGCCGAACGGCTGGGCCGCCGCGTACGCGTGGTCCAGGTGCAGGGCCTGCGGGTTCATGGTGAGGGTGGTGAACAGGACGTTGTCCGCCTCGGTGAGCGTGCGGCCGGGCCGGTGCAGGTAGACCTGACCGACCGCCAGCTCGTCCGCGTAGCGGCCCCGCTGCTCGATCTCGACGCGCTCCGTCACGTCAGAGGCCCAGCTCGCGGGCGATCAGCATGAGCTGCACCTCGGTGGTGCCCTCGCCGACCTCGAGGATCTTGGAGTCGCGGTAGTGACGGGCCACGAGGGTCTCGTTCATGAAGCCGTAGCCGCCGAACACCTGGGTGGCGTCCCGGGCGTTGTCCATGGCGGCCTCGCCGGCAATCAGCTTGGCCATGGCGGCCTCGGTCTTGAACGGCTTGCCGGCCAGCATCTTCTGGGCGGCCTCGTAGTAGGCCAGGCGGGCGGCGTGCGCGCGGGCCTGCATGCGGGCGATCTTGAAGGACACGGCCTGGAACTGCCCGATCTTCTGGCCGAACGAGGTCCGCTGCTTGGCGTAGGCGACCGACTCGTCCACGCAGCCCTGGGCCGCTCCGGTGGCCAGGGCCGCGATGGCGATGCGGCCCTCGTCCAGGATCTCGAGGAAGTGGGCGAAGCCGCGGCCGCGGGCGCCCAGCAGGTTCTCCTCCGGCACGCGCGCGTCCGTGAAGTGCAGGGCGTGGGTGTCCGAGGAGTTCCAGCCGACCTTGTCGTAGGCCTTGGCCACGGAGAAGCCCTCGGTGCCGGCGGGCACGAGGATCGTGGAGATCTCCTTGGCGGGGCGGCCGTCGTGGCCGGTCCTGCCCTCCACCGTGCCGGTCACGGCGGTGACGGTGACGAGCGAGGTGATGTCCGTGCCGGAGTTGGTGATGAACTCCTTGGCGCCGTTGATGCGCCACTGTCCGTCCTCGAGCGCGGCGGTGGTCTGGGTGCCGGCGGCGTCGGAGCCCGCGCCCGGCTCGGTGAGGCCGAAGCCGGCCAGGTGCGTGCCGGCCACGAGGTCCGGCAGCCAGCGCTGCTTCTGCTCCTCGGTGCCGAACTTCAGCAGCGGCATGGCGCCCAGGGAGACGCCGGCCTCGAGGGTGATGGCCACGGACTGGTTGACGCGGCCGAGCTGCTCGAGGGCCAGGGCCAGGGCGAAGTAGTCGCCGCCCATGCCGCCGTACTCCTCGGGGAACGGGAGGCCGAACAGGCCCATCTCGCCCATCTGGGCCACGATCTCGTACGGGAACTCGTGCTGGGCGTCCAGCTCGGCGGAGACCGGGGCCACGACCTCGTCGGCGAACTCGCGGACGGTGTCGGAGAGGACCTGGTAGTCCTCCTCGAGGGCGGGCAGGGTGCGGTGCTTGGTGCTCATGGTCCTCTCCTGTTCTCAGACGTTCTCTGTGGGTGCTGCGTGCTCGGTGGGCTCGACGACGGCGATCAACGCCTGCGCGGCCACGGCGTCGCCCTCGGCGACGTGGACGGTCACGACGCCGGCGAAGGCGGCCGTGACGGGGTGCTCCATCTTCATGGCCTCGACCACCGCCAGCTCCTGGCCCGCGGCCACGGTGTCGCCGGTGGCCACGGACACGGCGACGACGGTGCCCGGCATGGGCGTGCGTGCCTCGGGCGACGCTGCGCCGGCCGGGGCACGGCGCGCGGCCGCGGCCGCGCGGGCAGCCTCGACCACCTCGGCCCGGGTGAGGCGGCGGACCTGCCACGCGGCGCCGTCGCGGTGCAGCCACGCTGAGCGTGGGTCCCGCGGGTCACCGGCCAGGAGGTTGACGCCCGCCAGGGCTCCGGCGTCCTCGTCCACCTCGGCGTCGGCGGCGGGGGCGGTGAGGATGCGGTCCTCGTCCCCGACCCGCACGCGCATCCCGGGCTGCGGGGCGCCCGCGCCGCGCCAGCCGTCCGCCCGGGCCCACGCGGTGCCGGCCGCGCGCTGCTCGGCGGCGGCCGCGTCCTCGGACACGTCGGCCAGGGCCTCGGCCGCGAGGGCGGCGAGGTCCTCGGGCAGCGCGGGGGCGGTCCACGCCTCGAGGCCGTCGATCAGCTCGGTGGTGAGCCGGCCGGCCCGCACATCCGTGCGGGCCGCGAGCTCGCGCAGCCAGCCCAGGTTGGAGCGGACGCCGAACAGCACGGTGTCCGCGAGCGCGGCGTCGAGCCGGTCGAGGGCCTCGGCGCGGTCGGCGCCGCGGGTGATGAGCTTGGCGATCATCGGGTCGTAGAAGCCGGTGATCTCGGGCTGAGCGCCGTCGACGTCCACGGGGTCCACGGCGCCGACGGCGGTGGCGGGCCGCGCCTGCGGCCCGGAGCCGAACGCGCGCTCCTCGGACGGCCGGGAGGGCAGCAGGAGCGTGTCGACGCGGACGCCCTCGCCGGCGGGCTCGCGCCAGCGCAGCACCGGCCCGGTGGAGGGCAGGAAGCCGTTCGCGGGGTCCTCCGCGTAGACGCGGGCCTCGACGGCGGCGCCGTCGAGGCTCACGTCCGCCTGGGCGAAGCCGAGCGGCTCCCCCGCCGCGATGCGCAGCTGCAGCTCCACGAAGTCCAGGCGTCGTCCGCGCACCCGGACGACCTCCTCGGAGACCGGGTGCTCCACCTGCAGGCGGGTGTTCATCTCCATGAAGAAGAACTCGTCCGGGTTCTCGTCCGAGACGAGGAACTCGACGGTGCCGGCGCCGCGGTAGCCCACGGACACGGCCGCGTCCACGGCGGCCCGGCCCAGGCGCTCGCGGAGCTCGGCCCCGTGCGCCAGCCCGGTCAGCAGGGGCGCGGGGGCCTCCTCGATCACCTTCTGGTGGCGGCGCTGCAGGGAGCACTCGCGCTCACCCAGGTGCACGGTGGCGCCGTGGGCGTCCGCGAACACCTGCACCTCGATGTGCCGGGGCGCGGTGATGAGCCGCTCGAGCAGCAGGGTGTCGTCGCCGAACGCCGAGCGCGCCGTGCGCCGGGCCGAGGCGAGGGCGCCGGGCAGCTCCTCGGCGGCGCGCACGGCCACCATGCCCTTGCCGCCGCCGCCCGCGGAGGGCTTGATCAGCAGCGGGAAGCCGACGCGCTCGGCCTCGGCCGTGATCTGCTCGTCGGTGAGCGTGGGGTCCTGGATGCCGGGGACCACCGGCACGTCGTACGCGACCACGGTCTCCTTGGCGCGGATCTTGTCCGCCATCGCGTCGAGCGAGGCCACGGGAGGGCCGACGAACACGATGCCGGCCGCGTCCAGCGCGCGGGCGAAGTCGGCGTTCTCGGACAGGAAGCCGTAGCCGGGGTGCACGGCCTGGGCGCCGGTGCGGCGCGCGGCGTCGACGACGGCGTCGATGTCCAGGTAGGACTCGCGGGCCGGGGCCGGGCCGAGGCGGACCGCCGTGTCCGCCTCGCGGACGTGCCGCGCGTCGGCGTCGGCGTCGGAGTGCACGGCCACCGAGCGGATGCCGAGGCGGCGCAGGGTGCGGATGACGCGCACGGCGATCTCGCCGCGGTTGGCCACCAGCACGGTGTCGAACAGGGGCGTCCCCTGGGCGTGGTTCTCGGTCACGGGTGCCTCACATGCGGAACAGGCCGAACCGGGAGTCCGGCAGCGGGGAACGGGAGATGACGTCGAGGGCCAGGGAGAGCACCCGGCGGGTCTGGCCGGGGGTGATCACCCCGTCGTCCCAGAGGCGGGCGGTGGAGTACAGGGGGCTGCCCTGGTCCTCGTACTGCCGACGGACCGGCGCCTGGAAGGCCTCGACCTCCTCGGGGGACATCGGCTCCTCCCCCGCGGCGGCCCGCTGGTCCTGCTTGATCTGCGTGAGCACGGAGGAGGCCTGCGGGCCGCCCATCACGGAGATGCGCGCGTTCGGCCACATCCACAGGAAGCGGGGTGAGTAGGCGCGGCCGCACATCGCGTAGTTGCCGGCGCCGAACGAGCCGCCGATGACCACGGTCAGCTTGGGCACGCGGGCGGTGGCGACGGCGGTGACCATCTTGGCGCCGTCGCGCGCGATGCCGCCGGCCTCCGCGTCCCGGCCCACCATGAAGCCGGAGATGTTCTGCAGGAACAGCAGCGGGATGCCGCGCTGGTCGCACAGTTCGATGAAGTGCGCACCCTTGCGGGCGGAGTCGCCGAACAGGATGCCGTTGTTGGCGAGGACGCCCACGGGATGGCCGTCGATCCGCGCGAACGCGGTGACCAGGGTGGTGCCGTGGAGGGGCTTGAACTCGTGGACGGAGCCGCCGTCCACGAGGCGGTCGATCACCTCGCGCACGTCGTAGGGGGTGTTCACGTCCACGGGCACGACGCTGGTCAGTTCGGCCGGGTCCTTGGCGGGCTCCGCGGCGGGGGCGACCTCCCAGGCCGGCGCCTCGGCCGGGGGCAGGGTGGCCACGATGTCCCGGAGGATCTGCATGGCGTGCAGGTCGTCGTCCGCCAGGTGGTCCGCGACGCCGGAGCGCTCGGCGTGCAGCCGGCCGCCGCCGAGGTCCTCGGGCGAGACGTCCTCCCCGATCGCGGCCTTCACGAGCGGGGGGCCGCCGAGGAAGATGGTGCCCTGCTCGCGCACGATCACGGTCTCGTCGGACATGGCCGGCACGTACGCGCCGCCCGCCGTGGAGGAGCCGCACACCGCGGCCAGCTGCGGGATGCGCCGCGAGGAGAGCAGCGCCTGGTTCCGGAAGATGCGGCCGAAGTGCTCGCGGTCCGGGAAGACCTCGTCCTGGCGGGGCAGGAACGCGCCGCCGGAGTCCACGAGGTAGATGCACGGCAGGCGGTTCTCCAGGGCGATCTCCTGGGCCCGCAGGTGCTTCTTCACCGTCATGGGGTAGTAGGTGCCGCCCTTCACGGTGGCGTCGTTGCCGACCACCATCACGAGGCGGCCGTGGACCAGGCCGATGCCCGCCACGACGCCCGCGGCGGGGCTGTCCCCGTCGTACAGGCCGTGCGCGGCCAGCGCGCCGACCTCGAGGAAGGGCGAGCCCTCGTCGAGCAGCGCGTCGATGCGGTCCCGCACCAGCAGCTTGCCGCGGCCGGTGTGGCGCTCGCGCGAACGCTCGGGCCCGCCGAGCGACGTGCGGGCGACGAGGTCGGCGAGCTCCTGCTCGAGCCGGGCGTGGCCGGCCGCGTTGCGCTCGGCCACGGTGGGCGCGGACTGCGCGGCCGGGGCCGGGGTGCTGGCGGTCATGGGACCCCCTTCAGTGAATGACGACTAACTGAACCGAGCCTCAGTGTAGTGACGATCGTCACTGACGTCGACCGGGCGCCCGGCGCGCCTCGTCCCGTCCTACAGTGGATCCCATGCCCGCCGTCGATCCCGCGTCCCCCACCGCCCCGGCGACCCCGCCGACCGCCCGGGAGGCCGCCAAGGCCCGACGCCGGGTGGACCTGCTCGCGGCCGCGGCGCGACTGTTCGCGGCCCGGGGCTTCGACGCGGTCCGCCTCGAGGACATCGGCGCCGCCGTCGGGATCAGCGGCCCCGCCATCTACCGCCACTTCGCCGGCAAGGCCGCCGTGCTCACGGCGATCCTCGACACGGCCTCGCAGGACCTGCTCGACGGCGGGCTGGCCGCCGAGGCGCAGCACGCGCCGGGGGCGGAGACCCTGCGGGCCCTCATCGGCTTCCAGGCGGACTTCGCCCTCGCCCAGCGCGACGTGATCCGCGTGCAGGACCGCGACATGTCCGCCCTGCCCGACGGCGCGCGCACGGCCATCACGCGCACCCAGCGCGCCTACATCGACGTGTGGGCACGCCAGCTGCAGGTCGTCCACCCCCACGAGGACCAGGCCACCGCCGTGTTCCGCGCCCAGGCCGTGCTGGGCCTGCTCAACTCCACCCCCCGCTCGGTGCGGCGCACCGCAGCCGACCGCGCGGCCCGCCGCGCGACCCTCGTGGCCATGGCCTGGGCCGCGGCCACGGCCCCCGGGCCGCTGTCCGGCGAGGACTGAGCGGGCGGCACCGGCCCGGCGGGCCGGCGTCGTGCCCGGTGGTACGGTGGCCGGTACCCGCGACGGCGGACGCCGTCGAACCCCGCCCCGAGAGGTCCACCGCCGTGCTTCTTCGTGACGTCCGACCCGAGGATCTGGACGAGTTCTTCCTCCACCAGCAGGACGAGCAGGCCAACCTGATGTCCGCCTTCGCCCCCCGCAACCCCCGGGACCGCGGCGTCTTCGACTACCACTGGGCCCACCTGCTCGGGGACGAGGACACCATCGTGCGGACCATCGAGCACGAGGGCCGCGCCGTGGGCGCGCTCGTATGCACCGAGCAGGACGGCGTGGGCGAGCTGTCCTTCTGGACCGCGCAGGACTACTGGGGCCTGGGCCTGACGACCGCGGCCGTGGACCGGTTCCTCGAGGAGCACACCGCCCGCCCGCTGCGGGCGCACGTGCCCGAGGACAACGTGGGCTCCGTGAAGGTGCTCTCCCGCCGCGGCTTCGAGACCGTCGGCGAGGAGAGGGTCTTCTCCAACGCCCGCGCCGAGGTCATCACCGAGCTCGTGATGGAGCTGCCCGCCGCCGACTGAGCACGCCCCGCGGCCCCCGCCGTGTCGGCGGCCGCACCGGCCTGCCATGACGACGGCCCCGCCTCCCGGTGCCCGGGCGGCAGGGCCGCGGCGCGTCCGGGGCCGTCAGACCATGGCCAGGGTCAGACCCGGGCGGCGCAGGATCGCGCCGACGTCCGCGAGGAAGCGCGAGCCCTGCTCGCCGTCCACGAAGCGGTGGTCGAACGAGAGGGACAGCGTCATGACGTCCCGCAGGGCGATCTCGCCGCGATGCTCCCACGGCATCCTCCGGACCTGGCCGATCGCGATGATCGCCCCCTCACCCGGGTTGATGATCGGGGTGCCCGCGTCCACGCCGAACACCCCGACGTTCGTGAGCGTGAAGGTGCCGCCGGCCAGATCCGCCGGGGACAGCCGCCCCTCGCGGGCGAGGCCCGTGAGATCGCGGATGGCGTCGGCCAGCTCCCTCAGGCTCATCGCCTGGGCGTCCTTGACGTTCGGCACCATCAGCCCGCGGGGGGTGGCGGCGGCGAAACCGAGGTTCACGAAGTTCTGCTGGACGATCGTCCCGGCGGCCTCGTCCCACCGGGCGTTGACGTCCGGGGTGCGCTCCATCGCCACGAGGCACGCCTTGGCGGCGAGCGTCATGGGCGTGAGCTTGACGTCCCGGAACTCGCGGGAGGCCTTGAGCTCGGCGAGCAGCTCCATGGTCTCGGTGACGTCCACCTGCAGGAACTCGGTCACGTGCGGGGCGGTGAACGCGGACTGCACCATGGCCGCCGCGGTCGCCTTGCGCACGCCCTTGACCGGCACGGCCTCGGTGCGCGGGCGGCCGCCCAGGGTGCGGACGCCCCCGGTCGCAGCCGACTCGGCGCCGGACTGCGGCGGCGTCGCCGCGGCCGCGGGCTGCCCGCCCCCGGCCAGGAACGCCTCGACGTCCGCGCGGGTGATGACCCCGCCCGCACCGGTGCCGGTGACCTGTTCCAGATCCACGCCCGCGCGGCGCGCGTACAGGCGCACGGGCGGAGTGCACCGGGGCCGCTCGTCCGACACCGCGCCCGACGCCGCGTCCGCGCGGGCGGGCTCGGCGGCCTCGGGCTGCGGGCGCCCGGCGCCGGCCGGGGCCGCCTCCGACGTGGACGGCGCCTGTCCGCGGGCGGGCTCGCCCACCGGGGCGGCCGACGTCGCCGGGGCCGCGGAGCCGCGCCGCGCACGGCGGCCGGGCTTGCCGGTGTCCGGCGCGGCGCCGTAGCCGACGAGGGTGGGCACGCGGCCGTCACCCTCGGCGGGCCCGCCGACGTCGGGCTCGGTGCCCTCGAGGGTGAAGGTCACCAGGGGCGCACCGACCTCGAGGGTCTCGCCCTCGGCGCCGTGCAGGGCCGCGACGACGCCCGCGAACGGGCTCGAGACCTCGACCACGGCCTTGGCCGTCTCGACGTCGGCGAGCACCTGGTTCACGCTCACCGCGTCGCCCTCGGCCACGCGCCACGTCACGATCTCGGACTCGGTCAGGCCCTCGCCGAGGTCGGGCAGGCGGAAGGTCTTCTGGCTCATCGGGTCTCCTCCCCGGCGTTCTGGGCGGCGAGGAACTGCTCGGCGGTCTCGGGGACGGCGAACGCGTCCACGGAGTCCAGCGAATTCGGTCGGCCCAGAGCACGGTCCAGGCCGTCGAGGATGCGGTCGAGGTCCGGCAGATGAAGGTGCTCGAGCTTGGACGGCGGGTAGGGCACGTCCATGCCGGTGACGCGCACCGGCGGGGCCTCGAGCCAGTGGAACGCGCGCTCGGCCACCGTGGCCACGAGCTCGGCGCCGAGGCCGCCGGTGCGGGACGCCTCGTGCGCCACGACGAGCCGGCCGGTGCGCCGCACCGAGGACTCGACGAGGCCGGTGTCCAGCGGGGACAGGCTGCGCAGGTCGACCACCTCGACCTCGACGCCCTCCTCGGCCGCCACCTCGGCGGCCTGCAGGGCGGTCTTCACGAGCGGGCCGTAGGCCACGAGCGTGGCGTCCCGGCCCTCGCGCAGGATGCGGGCGGGGCTCATCGGGGGGATCGCGACGTCCAGGTCCACGTCGCCCTTGTCGTGGTAGCGCCGCTTGGGCTCGAGGTAGACCACCGGGTCCTCCGAGGCGATCGCGGCGCGGATGAGGTCGTACCCCTCCTGCGGGGAGGACGGGGAGACCACCCGCAGGCCCGCGGTGTGCAGGAAGTAGGCCTCGGGCGACTCGGAGTGGTGCTCCGGGGAGCCGATGCCGCCGCCGAAGGGGATGCGGATGGTCACCGGCATCGGCACGGCGCCACGGGTGCGGGCGCGCAGCTTGGCCAGGTTCGCCACGATCTGGTCGAACGCGGGGTACACGAAGCCGTCGAACTGGATCTCGACGACGGGCCGGTAGCCGCGCATCGCCAGGCCGATGGCCGTGCCCACGATGCCGGACTCGGCCAGCGGGGTGTCGAGCACCCGGTCCTCGCCGAACTCGGCCTGCAGGCCGTCGGTGATGCGGAACACGCCGCCGAGGGCGCCGATGTCCTCGCCCATGAGCAGGACCTTGGGGTCGTCGGCCAGGGCACGGTGCAGACCGCGGTTGATCGCCCGGCCGAAGGTCATGCGCTCGCTCACGCGCCCGCCTCCTCGTCGTCGAACTGCTGCAGGTAGAGGACGTGCTCGCGGCGCTGCCGCTCGAGCTCCTGGTGGGGCTCGGCGTAGATCTCGTCGAAGAGCCTGTCCGCGCCGTCCTCCTCGAGCGCCTCGAGGGCACGGCGGACCTCCGCCGCCAGCTCGTCGGCCTCGGCCTGGGCCTGTGCGAGCACGGCGTCCACGTCCACATCGAGGGTGCGCAGGTGCGCCTCCACGCGGGTCAGCGGGTCACGGGCCTTCCAGGCCTCGAGCTCGGCGTCGTCCCGGTAGCGGGTGGGGTCGTCCGCGGTGGTGTGCGGGCCCATGCGGTAGGTGACGGCCTCGATGAAGGTGGGGCCGCCCCCGTCGGCCGCGCGCTCGACGGCGGCGCGGGTCGCGGCGAGCACGGCCAGGACGTCGTTGCCGTCCACGCGCATCGACGGGATGCCGAAGCCCCACGGGCGGTCCGCGATGCTGCGGCGGGTCTGCAGGCGCACGGGCTCGGAGATGGCCCAGTGGTTGTTCTGGCAGAAGAACACCACGGGCGCCTGGTAGGAGGCGCTGAAGACCATGGCCTCGTTGACGTCGCCCTGGCTCGTGGCGCCGTCGCCGAAGTAGACGATCGTGGCGACGTCCGCCTGGTCCCGCTGGACGCCCATCGCATAGCCGACGGCGTGCAGGGCCTGCGCGCCGATGATGATCTGCTGGGTGGCCACCCGCGTCTCGTTCGGGTCCCAGCTCGAGAACGTGGAGCCGCGCCACACCCGCAGCAGGTCCAGCGCGGGGACGCCGCGCAGCAGGGCCACGCCGTTCTCGCGGTAGGACGGGAAGACGAAGTCGTCCGGGCGCAGCGCGACGGCGGAGCCCACCTGGGCGGCCTCCTGGCCCAGCAGCGGCGGCCACAGGGCCAGCTCGCCCTGACGCTGCAGGTGCGTGGCCTCGACGTCGAGGCGCCGGACCACGGCCATCTGGCGGTACAGCGCGGCGAGGGCGTCGGCGTCGACGTCCTCGATCCACGGGTCGAGCTCCGGCTGCGGACGGCGGCGGCCCTCCGTGTCGAGCACCTGGAGCATCACGGCCTCGGCCGGGCCCGCCGGGGGCGGAGAGCCGGCGGACTGTCCGCCGGTGGGACGGGTGTGGTCCACGAGGGTCACTGGACTGCCTTCCGATCGACGCCCACGGTGCGGGGCGAGGGAGTTGTACGCATGCGCGAGCAGGGGTGGAGCGCGCGGCGCCTCGGTGGTGTGATTGTAATCACTTCAGTGTGATCTGCGCCACTCTCCCGGGGCCGCCGCGCGAGGGCCGGGTGTCAGGCGCGGCGCAGCAGCACGTCGACGGCGGCGTCGAGGTAGGCGTCGACCTGGCCCTCCTCGTAGCCGGCGGCACCCTCCGCCTCGCCGAACGACGCGCGGCGCACGTCGTCCGCGGTCAGCCCGCCCTCGGCGTCGGGATCCGTCGAGCCCTCCGCGCCGGCCAGGGTGACGCGCAGGCGGTCCACGAGCGCGTCCACCTGGTCCACGTCGTAGCTCACGGCGTCCGCGCGGGAGGGGCGGCGGAAGCGCTCCGCCGGGGCCCGGTCGGCGCGGGCCACGAGCTCGGCCACGCGCTCCTCGAGGTCTGCGGCCCAGTCCTCGTCCCCGCGCTCGGCGACGAAGGCCTGACGCTCGGCGGCGGCCAGCTCCTCCTCGAGGCGGTCCAGCTCGTCGTCCACCTCGTCCGTGGCGTAGCCGCCGTTGACGGTCGCGAAGCGGGCCTGGCGCACCTCCTCCGCCGTCAGCGGGGCACCGCCGTCGCGCGCCTCACGGGCACGCGCCATGAAGGCGTCCACGTGGGTGGTCTCGTAGCCGATCTCGTCCTGCTCGACGAGCTCGAAGACCGGCTCGGCGTCCGGGGTGGTGCGGGGGGTCATGGGCGTCTCCTGCGGTGTGAGTCCCGGACGTGCCGGGTCGAGGGGTGGATCAGGTCAGGGGCAGCGCCAGCACGGTGTAGGCCACCGGCGCGGCGAACACGAGGGAGTCCAGGCGGTCCATCACGCCGCCGTGGCCGGGCAGGGCGGAGGACATGTCCTTGATGCCGAGCTCACGCTTGACCATGGACTCGGAGAAGTCCCCCGAGGTGGCGGCGGCGACGATGGTCACGCCGAGGACGGCGCCGACCCACCACGGCTGGCCGACCAGCACGGGGACGGCGACGACGCCCACCAGCACCGAGCCCGCCAGGGAGCCGGCCAGGCCCTCCCAGGACTTCTTGGGGCTGATGCGCGGGGCGATCGGGGTGCGGCCGAAGCGGTAGCCCACGATGTAGCCGAACGTGTCGTTGGAGACCACCATCAGCAACAGGACCGCCACCATGCGGTGCCCCAGCGGCTCGTCCAGGAGCGCCGCGGCGAAGGAGAGCAGGAACGGCGCCCACAGCACGATGAACACGCCCGCGAGCATGAACTGGCCCGCCGGGCGCCGGCGCGTCAGCGCCGTCCACACGGCCACCAGGGCCAGGCACGCCACGAGGGCGACGAACAGCGCGGGCACCCCCCACCGCCACGCCGTGAGCGGCAGGACCGCCGCAGCCACCCAGAGCGGGGGCCGCGGCACGTCCAGGCCGATGCCGCGTACCGCCGTCGCGATCTCGGACACCGCGCCGACCAGCAGGGCGACCACGAGGAGGACCAGCAGCCAGTCGAGCCAGAAGAGGCCGACCAGGGCCGTCGCCAGCAGCCCCACCCCCACGAGGACGGCGGACTTGAGGTCGCGGCCGCCGCGCGGGGGTGCGGGCGAGGTGGGCACGGCGGCGGTCATGGGACGAGCGCGGACGGCGGGAGGCTCAGACCTCCAGCAGCTCCTGCTCCTTGTTCTTGGCCATCTCGTCGATGAGCTCGACGTGGCGCTTGGTGAGCGCGTCCAGCTCCTTCTCGCCGCGGGCGCCCTCGTCCTCGCCGACCTCGCCGTCCTTGACGGCCTTGTCCATGGCCTCCTTGGCCTTGCGGCGGGCGTTGCGCACGGAGATCTTGTGCTCCTCCGCCTTGGACTTGACCAGCTTCACGTACTCCTTGCGGCGCTCCGCGGTCAGCTCCGGCATCACGATGCGGATGACCTTGCCGTCGTTGGACGGGTTCGCGCCGACCTCGGACTCGGACAGGGCCTTCTCGATGTTGCGCAGCGCCGACTGGTCGAACGGCGTGATGAGCAGCGTGCGGGCGTCCGTGGTGGTGAAGGACGCCAGCTGCTGCAGCGGGGTGAACGAGCCGTAGTAGTCGACCATCACCTTGGAGTAGAGGCCCGGGTTGGCGCGGCCGGTGCGCACGGTGGCGAAGTCCTCACGCGTGGCCTCGATGGTGCGGTCCATCTGCTCTTCGGCGGACTGCAGGGTCTCCTGGATCACGGTGTCTCCTCGGTGTGGTGGATCAGGTCTGCCGCCATCCTACGCGGCGGGCCTCAGACGGTGACGGTGGTGCCGATCGGCTCGCCGAGCAGGGCGCGGGTCACGTTGCCCGGGCCCTCCATGCCGAACACGCGCATGTCCAGGTCGTTGTCCTTGCACATGGTCATGGCGGTCAGGTCCATCACGCGGATGTTCCGCAGCAGCGCCTCATCGTAGGTCAGGTGCGTGAGGCGCTCGGCGGTGGGGTCCTTCTTGGGGTCCGCGGTGTAGACGCCGTCCACGCCGGACTTGGCCATCAGGACCTCGTCCGCCCCGACCTCCAGGGCGCGCTGGGCCGCCACGGTGTCCGTGGAGAAGTAGGGCAGGCCGGTGCCGGCGCCGAAGATCACGACGCGGCCCTTCTGCATGTGGCGGATGGCGCGCAGCGGGATGTAGGACTCCGCCACCTGCTCCATGTGGATGGCGGACTGCACGCGCGTGGTGACCCCGGCCTGGATGAGGAAGTCCTGCAGGGCCAGGCAGTTCATCACGGTGCCGAGCATGCCCATGTAGTCGGCCCGACGGCGGTCCATCCCGTTCTCGGACAGCTCCGCGCCACGAAAGAAGTTGCCGCCGCCGACGACGATCGCGATCTCCACCTGGTCCGCCGCGGCGGCGATCTGCTCGGCGATGCCGCGGACGGTCTCCGGGTCCACGCCGATCTTGCCGCCGCCGAACACCTCGCCCGAGAGCTTGAGGAGCACGCGACGGCGGCCGGTGTCGTCCGAGGTCTGCGGGGCGTGGGCGGTGGTCGGGTCCTCGGGGGCGCGGTTCGTCTCCATGGGAAGCATCTCCTGGTCGGTGGGGGGTCGGGCCGGGGACGGCCGTCCCGGGGGCGGACACGCGGACGGGGTGGCCGCCCGGTCGGGGCGGCCACCCCGTCATGCGATGGTCGTCGGCGCCATCCGGCGCCGGAGTGGACCTCGGGTCGCTCCCGATCCTACGCCCCCGCGGGGCGTGGACCGGGAGCGGCCGGTCCGGGTGCGGCGGTCAGTTGCCGACGCGGAAGCGGGCGAACCCGGTGACGTTGGTGCCGGCGTCGGAGGCGACCTTGCCGACGGTCTGCTTCGGGTCCTTCGCGAACGGCTGGTCCACGAGCACGATCTCCTTGAAGAAGCCGGTCAGGCGGCCCTCCACGATCTTCGGCAGGGCCTGCTCCGGCTTGCCCTCGGCACGGGCGGTCTCATCGGCGATGCGACGCTCGTTCTCGACGGTCTCGGCCGGCACGTCCTCACGGGTGAGGTACGTGGGCGAGTAGGCCGCGGTGTGCACGGCGATGTCGTGCGCGGCGGTCTTGGCCTCGGCGGAGTCGGCGTCCACGGCGAGGAGCACGCCCACCTGGGCCGGCAGGTCCTTGGAGGTCTTGTGCAGGTAGGCGTCCACGTAGGCGCCCTCCACGCGGGCCAGGCGGCGCACGGCCACCTTCTCGCCCAGCAGGGCGCCCTCCTCGGTCACGTAGTCGCCCAGGGTGCGGCCCTCGTAGTCGAAGGCCAGCAGGGTCTCGACGTCGGTGGCGCCGGAGGCGACGGCGGCGCGCAGCACCACGTCGCCCAGGGCGATGAACTTGTCGGCCTTGGCCACGAAGTCGGTCTCGCAGTTGAGCTCGATCATGACGCCGACGCCGTTCTCGACGGTCGCGGCCACGAGGCCCTCGGCGGCGGAGCGGCCCTCGCGCTTGGTGGCGCCCTTGAGGCCCTTCACGCGGATGATCTCGATGGCCTTCTCGGCGTCGCCGTCGGCCTCGTCCAGAGCCTTCTTCACGTCCATCATGCCGGCGCCGGTGCGCTCGCGCAGGGCCTTGATGTCAGCAGCGGTGTAGTTCGCCATGCTCGTTCGGTCCTTCCCGTGGTGTGGGTTGTGCGGGATGTTCGGGGTCTGAACCGGCCCGTCGGCCCGGCCGGGTGGGGCCAGGCCGACGGACCGGCAGGGATCACTCGCCCTGCGGGGCGGCCTCGGCGGCGGGGGCCTCGGCCGGCTCGGCCGGCGCCTCGGCGGCAGGGGCCTCGGTCTGCTCGGCCGGCGCCTCGGCGGCGGGGGCCTCGGCCTGCTCGGCCTGCTGGGCGTTGTGCTGCTCGAGCAGCTCGCGCTCCCACTCGGCCATCGGCTCGGCGGCCGCCTGGCCGGACTTGCCGCCCTGGCGGGCGATCAGGCCCTCGGCGACGGCGTCCGCGACCACGCGGGTCAGCAGGTTCACGGAGCGGATGGCGTCGTCGTTGCCCGGGATCGGGTAGGCGACCTCATCCGGATCGCAGTTGGTGTCCAGGATGGCGACGACCGGGATGCCGAGCTTCTGGGCCTCGTCGACGGCCAGGTGCTCCTTCTTGGTGTCCACGACCCACACGGCGGAGGGGGTCTTGGCCATGTTGCGGATGCCGCCGAGGTTGGCCTGCAGCTTCTCGAGCTCACGGTTGAGCAGCAGCAGCTCCTTCTTGGTGAACTGCGAGCCGGCCACGTCCTCGAAGTCGATCTCCTCGAGCTCCTTCATGCGCTGCACGCGCTTGGAGACGGTGGAGAAGTTGGTCAGCATGCCGCCGAGCCAGCGGTGGTTCACGTAGGGCATGCCCACGCGGCCGGCCTGCTCCGCGATGGCCTCCTGGGCCTGCTTCTTGGTGCCGACGAACAGGATGGTGCCGCCGTGGGCGACGGTCTCCTTGACGAACTCGTAGGCGCGGTCGATGTAGGACAGCGACTGCTGGAGGTCGATGATGTAGATGCCGTTGCGCTCGGTGAAGATGAAGCGCTTCATCTTGGGGTTCCAGCGGCGGGTCTGGTGGCCGAAGTGGACACCGGAGTCGAGGAGCTGGCGCATGGTCACGACGGGCATGACGTTCCCTTCTGTGGCAGCCGTGGCACCCCGCGCTTCACGCGCGGGCGGTCTGCCGGTCGATTTCTTGACGGTTGGCGGCCGGCCCGGTCGGGCGGCCCCTGGCATCACGACGGCGGACTGCCGGGCCCCACGAGCACCCGCGCCGACGTCCTCTCCAGGAGGACGGCGGGGACGGGACCGAGCGTGGGGGCTGGGCCGCTGAAGCGACCCACCGCGATGCGCGGAGTCGGCGTCCGGGGCACAGCACAGGGCCGGCCACAGAACACCGCTGAGGTGAATCCTACCCCAGGTGGGCGCCCGCTCCCATCGCCGACTCCTGCACAGGGGCCGGTGCGGCGGGCGCTCTCCACGATCGGACTGCGGGCCTGCCACGCGGCCGCCCGGAACGCCAGGCTGACGCCATGACCCCTCGTACGCTCCTCCCCCGTCCGCTCCCGCGTCCGCGCCTCGTGGGGTGCGTCGCGGCAGCCCTGCTCGCCTGGCTCCTCCTCGCCCTGGGGATGGGCGGCCTCGACCCCGTGTCGCGGGCCGCGACCGGACCATCGGGGGGCGAGGCGCGGCTCCTCGTCGCGACGTCCCCGGCAGGTCCGGGCACGACGGCCGCGCCGGTCGCGTGGCACCCGCCCGTCGCCGGAGCCGCCCCGGATGACGTGCTCCGCGCGTTCGTCGCTCCCGAGCGACCGTGGAGTCGGGGGCACCGGGGCGTGGACCTCGCCGTGCCCTCCGGGGCTCCGATACAGGCACCGGCGGCCGGCCGGGTCGTGTTCGCCGGGGTCGTGGTCGACCGCCCCGTGCTGACCCTCGAGCATGCGGACGGGACGTACAGCTCCCTCGAGCCGGTGGAGGCCGACGTCGCGGTGGGGGCCGTGGTCGACGCGGGCGACCCCGTGGGGCGGCTGGCCGGGACGCCGCCCCACTGCCCGCGGGCGTGCGTGCACTGGGGCGTGCGGGAGCCCGATGGCTGGCGGGTGGGGGACGCGGCCTTCGACCGCTACCTCGACCCGCTGGTGCTCATCGGCTGGAGCGGCCCATCCGTGCTCTGGCCGCACGCCGCTCCGCGCCCAGCGCGGCCGTGAGGTCCAGGAGTCGGCGGGCGGACTCGTCCCAGCTGAACCGGGCCGCCTGGGCGACGCTCGCCCGGGAGGCCGCGGCGAACTCGGCAGGGTCCTCGAGCTCCCGCACACGGGCCGCGAGCGCGGCCGCCCGGTCCCCCTCGAGCGGGACACCCCGGAAGGACGGGGTGCCCGCGCCGGCGATCTCGCGGAAGATCGGCAGGTCCGAGCACACCACCGGCGTGCCATGGGCCATCGCCTCGGCCACCGGCAGGCCGAAGCCCTCAGCGCGGGAGAGGGTGACGGCCGCGGTGGCCCGGCGGAGCAGGCGCACGTACTCGGCCTCGTCGGTGCCGTCGTGGAACACCACGTCTGCGCCGGCGGCCCCCGCGGCGGCGCGACACTCGGCCAGCCGGGCCTCCAGCTGTTCGCGGCGCTCCGGGCTGATGCGGGAGAGCAGGTGCAGCGTGTAGCCCGGCAGCAGGGGCGCGGCGGCCACGAGGGACTCGACGTCCTTGTAGTCCATGAACGAGCCCATGTAGAGCAGCGTGCGGTCCGGGGTCTCGTCCGGGTCCCGCGACTCCGGGACCGCCTGCGCCGCATTGGCGATGACGTGGACCGGACGCCGGGTGAGGCGGTGCCGGGCGATGAGCTCCGCCGTCGTCCGGGAGACCGTGGCGACCGCGTCCGCGCGGTCGAGCAGGAGCCGCTGCGGGGTCTTGGTCAGGTGGTAGGCCCGCCAGAGCCAGCGGATCGGTTCGGGCAGGTTCCGTGGCGGGGTGCGGTGCTCGTAGTAGATGAGGTCGTGGAGCGTGAGGATCAGGGCGTAGTCCCGCCCCCACGACCCCATGGTCTGCATGGGCGAGAAGACGACGTCCGGTCGCAGGCGCGCGACCTGACGGGCCACGAACGGCTCGCGTGGGGAGGTGGGGCCGGAGACGAGGTGCCACGGCACGCCGTCCGGGAGCAGGGCCAGCTGTCGTTCGTCCGAGATCAGCATCGCGACCTCGACGTCGGCCCCCGCCGGGCCCGGTGCGGCGGCCCGGCGGGCGGCCGCCTCGATGAGGCTCGCGCCGTAGCGGGAGATGCCGTCGTGGAAGTCGGTGCGGGTGTAGCGGGCGTCCATCAGCAGGCGCAGGGGGCGGGAAGGGCTCACCCGGACCACGCTAGCGCCGCGCCGGAGAGGGGCGGGGACAGCCGCGCGGAGGGTGCCGAGCGGGGGGTGTCGAGCACCGTGCGGCCACCTGGGCGTCATCCGAATTTCTGATTGCGTTTCGATAACGATCGTGTATCTTGATCACGGATCGGTTACGGCTGGTCCGCCACACCGGGGCTTCCTCCGCATCCTCGCGTACCCGGTCATCCGCACTGCTCGTCAACTCGCACCCGCGGTCCGGCCTCGTTCCGGGCACCGCCCCGAGGCACCACCCTCACGGGCCGCAGGTCCTGTCCGGGAAGAAGATCTGATGTCTGTGACCTCCCCGCACGCCGCCGCGCGTCGCGCCCCCCGCACCGCCGCCGCCTCCGTGGCGCTCGCCCTGGGCGCCGCCGCCCTGACCGGCGTCGGCACCGTGTCCGTCGCCGAGACCGCCCAGGCCGCCGAGACCACCTACACCGTCCGCTCCGGCGACGGCTGGTGGATCATCGCCCAGCGCACCGGCGTCTCCATGTCCACGCTGCAGTCGCTCAACGGCATGAGCGCCGCGACCGTGCTGCACCCCGGCATGGTCCTCAAGACCTCCGGCACCGCCACCCCGGCCCCGGCCCCGGCCCCGGCGCCGTCCACCTCGGGCTCGACCTACACCGTGCTGGCCGGCGACGGCTGGTGGATCATCTCCTACCGCACGGGGGTGTCCGCCTCGATCCTGCAGTCCATCAACGGCATGACCTCCTCGACCATGCTCCACCCGGGGATGGTCCTGAAGACCACCTCGGTCTCCACCTCCAGCGCCCCCGCCCCCGCCCCTGCGTCGGCGCCCGCGTCCAAGCAGGCCGCCGTCGACTACGTGCGCGCCGCCGTCCGGAACCCGTCCTCCTATTACGCGTGGGGCGGCAACGGCCCCTCCGGCTTCGACTGCTCCGGCCTCACCCAGCAGGCCATGGCCCAGGCCGGCATCTCCATCCCGCGCCGCGCCGGCGACCAGTACCTCGCCGCGAAGTCCTACGTGCCGATCTCCCAGGCCCAGCCCGGCGACCTCGTGTTCTACGCGAACCAGTCCACCGGCCGCATCTACCACGTGGCCATGTACATGGGCGGCGGCCAGCTCGCCCACGCCCTCAACGAGGACGCGGGCCTGGTGTTCACCTCCACGACGATCATGAAGTCCGACATGCTCGCGGTGGCCGCCCGCTACTGAGCACCGGCACGACGACGGCCCCCGGCCCGCGCCATACCGCGCGGCCGGGGGCCGTTCCTCGTAGGGCGTGCGGGACTTGAACCCGCGACCCAGGGATTATGAGTCCCCTGCTCTGACCGACTGAGCTAACGCCCCTCCCCCGCGGCATCGCGCGGGACCCGCCCATCCTACCGACGGGTCTCAGAGCAGCGCGCGGACCTCGGCGGCCGTCGCGCCGCGGTAGAGGCGCTCGAAGATGTCCACCGTCTTCTGGGCGGAATGGTGCAGGGCCTTCGCGTGGGACGCCTCGCCCATGGCGGCGCGCTCCGCGTCCGAGAGGTCGAGGATCCGGGCGATCCGCTCGGCCAGGGCCACGTGGTCCCCGGGCGGGAAGAGGTGGCCGTTGACGCCCTCGTCCACGAGGTGGGGCAACGCGAGGGCGTCCGCGAGGACCACCGGGGTGGACGCGCTGAGCGCCTCGAGGGTCACGAGGGACTGCAGCTCCGCCGTGCCCGGCTGGCAGAACACGTCGGCGCGCAGGTAGGCCGCCCGCAGCTCCTCCTCGGAGACGTGGCCGCGCAGCAGGACGCGGTCGGCCGCCCCCTCCTCGTCCACCGTGGCACGGATGCGGTCGCGCTGCTCGCCGTCGCCGACGATCTCGGCGTGCACGTCCAGGTCGGGGCGGGTGCGGGCCAGGTGCGCGATCGCACGGATCAGCACCTCCACGTTCTTCTCCACGGCCAGCCGCCCCACGAAGAGCACGACCGGATGGCCGGGATGGTCCACCTTCTCCCCCGGCTGCAGCTCGTAGGCGCTCGCGTCGATGCCGTTGGAGACCGGGAGGACGTTGTCCAGGCCGGCGTGCTCGGCCATGGCCTGCGCGGCGAGGGCCGTGGGGGTGGTGACGACCGCGCCCTTGCCCATGAGCCGACCCATGTCCTTCCACGACACCCGGGAGACGATGTCCAGGAACCACTGCGGGAACGGCAGGAACGGCTCGAGGTTCTCCGGCATGAAGTGGTTCGTGGAGACGATCCGGATGCGGCGCCGCTCGGCCTCGTTGATGGCGGCCTCGCCGATCATGTAGTGGCACTGGGCGTGCACGACGTCCGGCTGGACCTCGCGGTAGATGCGGCGGAAGGAGGTCTTGGCGTGCCGCGGGAGCACCACGCGGTAGTACTCGTGCGTGGGCGCCGGCAGGGAGCGCAGCAGGTGCACGGTGGCCTCCGGCCGGTGCTCCACGGTGTCCGGGCCGGCCTCGCTGCGCGGCATCACGACGTGGACCTCGTGGCCGCGCGCGTGCAGTGCCGTGGCGAGGCGGTGGCCGAAGGTGGCGGCCCCGTTGACGTGCGGCGGATAGGTGTCAGCAGCGATCAGCACCTTCAGGGGGCGGTCGGCGGCGATCCCGGGACGGTCGGACACGGCGGTCCCTCTCTGTGGTGGCGATGGCACGACGGCGCCCGGCCCGTGCCGTGCGGATCGGCCGCGGGCACGGCGCGCGTCCCACGGTAGCAACCGTCGGCGCCGGCACGACCATGCGCCGGGGTCAGCCCCGGCGGGACGGATGCTCGCGCGGGTCCTGACCGTCCGCCCGCAGGCCGCGGGCCTTGCCCACCGCGCGCACGAGGTAGTCCCCCGCGGCGAGGATGTGCAGCAGGCAACCGGCGCCGACCAGAGCCAGGGCCACGCCGCTCCACGGGCCGCCGTCGACCCCCGGCACACGGGCGAGCAGCAGCAGGGGCGTGCCCACCAGCAGCAGCGCGGTGCGCACCTTGCCCAGGACCGTGACCGGCAGATCCGGGCTGCCGCCGAACAGCCACAGGCACACGGCGGCGAGCACGAGGTCCGGGATCGCGATGGCCAGGGCGAGCCAGAGCGGGGCGATGCCGGTGGCCACGAACGTCACGGCCACCACCAGCAGGGAGAGGCGGTCCGCCACCGGGTCGAGCCACCGCCCGACCGTGGAGATCATGTCGAACCGGCGCGCCACGTAGCCGTCCACCCAGTCCGTGCCGGAGAGCACCGCCAGGATCACGAACGCGTCCAGGTGCCGGCCGTCGACGGTGAGCCACACGAACACCGGGACCAGGGCGAAGCGGGCCAGGGTGATGAGGTTCGGCACGGTCAGCCAGGTGTCGCGGACGCGGTACTCGTGGCCCTCGCGCAGGCCGACGTCGATCACACGCATGGGTCGCTCCTCCAGGGTCCGCGGGCGGACGCCCCCGCCGGGCGCCCCACACGCCCAGCCTACCGACGCCGTCGCCCCTCCCCGCAGACGACGAGGCCCCGATCCGTGGGGATCGGGGCCTCGGGGGCTGGGGAGGGCGGGCGCCCTCGGATCAGCGGCGGCGCAGGCGGCCGGCGAGCGCCACGAACGCGGCGGAGGAGGCGCCGAGCAGCGCGAGCGGCTGCCAGTGGTCCTTCACGTAGTCCTCGGCCTCGGCGGTCCGCTCCCCCGCGCGGGCGGCACCGGTGAACGGCGCGGTCTGCTCGGTGGCGTGCGTGGTCTCGGGGGTGACGCCGCGACCCTTGCGCTGGGCGGCGAAGGCCGCGAGCTGGCCCTTCACGCTGGTCTTCTCGTCCAGGCCGGAGCGGATGTCGCCCAGGTGGCGGCGGCGCAGGTCGGCACGGCGACGGATCTCGGCCTCGGTGGCGTCGTCGCGGTCCGGGTGGGGAGCGGCCTCGCCGTTCTTGCGGGCCTTCTTGTTCTCCTCCTTCTCCACCTTCTTCCGCTCGGCCTCACGGGCGGCCTCGACACGCTTGGCCTCGGCGCGCTCCGCCTTGAGGCGGTCGTACTCGGCCGGGTCGAAGGCGTTGCCCTCCTTGAGGTAGCCGAGGTCGTACTCGAGGTTGCGCACGGTCTCCTGCGGCACGAGCGGCATGGCGCCCTTGACCATCACGAGGCCGACGCCGGCGAAGATCAGGCCGAGCACGAGAAACGCGAGCGCCACCATGAGCGCCGGGAACCAGAAGCTCGGGTCGGCGAAGGCGCCGACCAACGTCACCACGAGGGCGACCACCATGAGCGCGAGGAAGAACAGGCCCACCACCGCGACGCCGGCGCCGATGCCGGCCTTCTTGCCCTTCGCGGCCACGTGTCCCTTGGCGAGCGCGAGCTCGTCCTTCATCTGCAGGGGCAACAGGCGCACGACGGCGCCGAGCAGGTCGGTCAGCGAGCTCGCGCGGGTCTGCGGGGTCACCGGGACGGCGGTCCGCGGCGCGCGGGCCTTCGACGCATCGGCGGGGGGAGCCTGGTGGGACATGGTGCATGCCTTCCGTGGAGTGCCTGGACAGATGCGCCCGGGCGGCGCGGCGGCCACCGGGCATTCTCGAGCAAAACTATCACCGGCCCGCCCCCAGGGGGACGGGCCGGGTGCGCGCGGTGGCGGCTGGATCAGAAGTCGATGACCGCCGGGTCGGGGCCGAGGCGGCCGTCCTCGCGGTCGAGGGCGTCGATCCGGGCGACGTCGTCGGCGGTCAGCTCCACCCCCGCGGCCTCGAGGTTCGAGACGATGCGCTCGGGCGTCACGGACTTGGGGATGACCACGAAGCCCTGGGCGAGGTGCCACGCGATGACCACCTGGGCCGGCGTCGCGCCGCGGACCTCGGCGATCTCCGTGACCACGGGATCGGCGAGGAGGTCGCCGCCCTGACCGAGCGGGGACCAGGACTCGTGGACGATGCCGTGGCGGCCCTCGACCTCGCGCAGCTCGCGCTGCTGCCAGTACGGGTGGGTCTCGACCTGGTGGATCGCGGGCACCACACCGGTGGCCTCGATGATCTCCTCGAGCTGGGCGGCCGGGAAGTTGGAGACGCCGATCGAACGCACCTTGCCCTGCTTCTGCGCCTCGATCAGGGCCTTCCAGGTGTCCACGTACTTCCCCTGCGCAGGCTTGGCCCAGTGGATGAGGTAGAGGTCGACGTAGTCGGTGCCGAGCTTGTCGAGCGAGGCGTCGAGGGCGGCGAGCGCCTCCTCGTAGCCCTGGTCCGAGTTCCACACCTTGGTGGTGAGGAACAGCTCCTCGCGGGCGACACCGGACGCGGCGATGCCGCGGCCCACGCCCTCCTCGTTCCCGTAGATCGCGGCGGTGTCGATGTGGCGGTAGCCGGCGCGGATCGCCTGCTCGACGACGTCGGCGGCGACGTCGTCCTCGACCTGCCACACGCCGAGCCCGAGCTGCGGGATCTGCTGGCCGTCGTGGAAGGGGACGGTGGGCACACTGGTCATGAGGGAGCTCCTGCAAGGTCGGGGTCGGGCGGATGCGTCGGATGCAACCGCGCGCGGGCGGCCGGCATTCCCGACGGCGGTCACCGGGCCGGGGCGCCGCCGTCGGACGTCCGCTCCCCCGCGACGACGGCGCCCACCGCGCGGGCGAAGGCCGCGAACACCTCAGCGGGGTCATTGGCCGTGACGAGCCGGGCGTTGGGGCGCCTGCCCCAGATGTCCCGCGTGTCGTGGACGGTGGTGCCGCGCAACAGCTCCGAGTCCGCCTCGACGTCGACGACGGTGGCCCGCGTGGCGATGCGGGCCTGGCCCGCGGCCACCTGGGCGGCGAAGAGGTCGTGCAGGTGGGCGATGTAGCCCTGGTCGTAGTCGTGGTGGAACTCGAAGTAGAAGCGCAGCGCGTCGGCGAGCACGTCCAGGACGGGGCGGCCGGTCGCGGCGGCCGGCCCGGCGACCCGCGGTCGGTCCGCGGACCAGCCGACGGGGCTGGCCCCGGCGTCGGCCAGGAGGCCGTCCAGCAGGGCCGGCGTGTACTCGATCCGCTCCGTGGTCTCGAGCGCGCACACCACCGGCAGGCGATCCTCGGGCAGGCCCTCGAAGGCCGCGAACACCTCCTTCGCGGCGTCCGGGTCCACCCAGGTGTTCCACTCGGCGGTGGGCGTGGTGTTGCCCGGATGATAGAAGGAGCCGCCCATGATCACGATGCCGCGGGCGAGGAACGGCAGGCGCGGCTCGACGCGCAGCGCGAGGGCCAGGTTCGTCAGCGGCGCGGTGCAGAGGATCGTCGTCTCCCCGGGGTGGGCCCGAAGCTCGTCCAGCCACACCTCCACGGCGGGCCGGGGCGAGAGCCACTCAGGGCGCCGATCGATCCGGGCATGGCCGAGACCGCCGTCGCCGTGGGTCTCCGGGGTGGTGACCGCGGGCCGACGCAGCGGGGTCTCGGCACCGACGGCCACCTCGACGTCGGCCCGGCCGACCAGGTCCAGCACCGCGGCCGTGTTCAGGGCGCAGTCCCGGGCGGTCGCGTTGCCGCCCGTGGTGGTGACGGCCACGAGCTCGGGGCCGGCGCCGAGGCGGTGGGCGCCCACGAGGTGGAGCAGGGCGCAGGCATCGTCGATGCCGGTGTCGACGTCGGCGAGGAGGCGGGCGGTCACGGGGTGGGCGTGCCGCCGTTGGCGTTCAGGGTCTCGCCGTTGACGTAGCTGGACTCGCCCGAGGCCAGGAACACATAGGCGGGCGCCATCTCCACGGGCTGGCCGGCGCGGCCGATGGGGGTGCTGTGGCCGAACTCGGGCAGCTTCTCCTCGGGCTCACCGTAGGACACGTGCTGCACCGTCCAGATGGGCCCGGGCGCCACCGCGTTGACGCGGATGCCCTTCGGGCCGAGCTGCTCGGCCAGGCCCTTGGTGAAGTTGTTGATGGCGCCCTTGGTGGCGGCGTAGTCGAGGAGCCTCGGGTTGGGGTTGTAGGCCTGCACCGAGGTGGTGTTCACGATCGTGCTGCCCGGGCCCATGTGCTTCAGCGCGGCGCGGCTGAGCGTGAACATGGACATGATGTTGATCTGGAACGTCTCGTGGACCTGCTCGTCGGTGAGATCGGTCAGGTCATCGGAGATGAACTGCTTGCCCGCGTTGTTCACGAGGATGTCCAGGCCGCCGAGGCGCTTCGCCGCCTCGTCCACGAGGGCGGCGCGGTAGTCGGCGTCCATCAGGTCGCCCGGCAACGCGACGGCGGTGCGCCCGGCCGCCTCGATCGCCGCCAGGACGCGGTCGGCGTCGGGCTGCTCCTGAGGCAGGTAGGCGATGGCGACGTCCGCGCCCTCACGGGCGTAGGCGATGGCGACCGCGGCACCGATGCCGGAGTCGCCGCCGGTGATCAGGGCCTTGCGGCCGGTCAGCCGGCCCATCCCCCGGTACGAGTCCAGACCGATGTCCGGGACGGGATCCGTCTTCACGTCCAGGCCCGGCTCGGGCTGGCGCTGCTTGGCGACGCGGAGCTTCGGGTGGCGGGTGCGCGGGTCGTCGTGGGCCAGCTGGGAGTCCTGCACGGGGATCGCGGGGGCGTCGTCCTTCTTCTCTGGAGTGGTCATGGGCCCGATGCTACGAGGCGAGCGCCAGAGGGTGACAAGGGACGGGGCGCGGCGTCGTCGGCGGCGTGGCCCACGCGACGACGGCGCCGCAGCGGCTAGGCGTCAACGCGGGGTCAGCGGGGCCCGCTGAGGCCGCGCAGGGCGCCACGGTGCTGGAGCACGTGCAGGTCCCAGCGTGCGCTGAGCCCCTCGAACAACCCGATGCCACGCCGGGAGTTACCTTGCTCGTCCAGGCGCGGCGACCACGTGGCGATGCCCAGGGCCCCGGGCACGGCGCCGAGCAGCGCGCCCGAGACGCCGGACTTCGCGGGCACGCCGACCTCGGCCACCCACTGGCCGCTGGCGTCGTACATGCCGCAGGTGAGCATCACGGACATCGCCTGCTGCGCTACCCACTCGTCCAGCACCCGCTCCCCCGTCACGGGGTTCGTGCCGCCAGCGGCGAGGGTGGCGCCCATGACGGCCAGCTGGGGTGCGGTGACCAGGACCGAGCACTGCGCGAGGTACCCGGCCACGGCCTCGCGGGCCGAGATGGGCAGCCGGCCGGCGTCGGCGAGCAGGTGGGCCAGGCCCAGGTTGCGGTCGGCGCGGGTGCGCTCGGCGTCGAGGACGTCCTCGCAGACCTCCAGCTCGACGCCGGCCATCGCGCTGTAGCGGCGCAGTAGCAGGGCCGTCCGCTCATCCTCGTCCCCGGCGGGCAGGAGGGCGTGGACCAGGATGGCGCCGGCGTTGATCAGCGGGTTGTACGGCCGGCCGTCGTCGTGCAGGGACAGGTGGTTGAACGACTCACCGGAGGGCTCGACGCCCACGTCCTCCAGCACGTGGTCCAGGCCGATCTCCTGCAGCACCACCGCGTAGGTGAGGGCCTTGGAGACCGACTGCAGCGCGAAGGCGTGCTCGGTCTCCCCGGCGGCGGCCTGGTGACCGTCCACCGTGCACACCGCCACGGCGAGGCCGTCCACATGCTGGCCGGCGACGTCCTCGAGGTAGTCGGAGGGCTCACCGCGACGGTCGGACTCCACCTCGTCGAGCATCGCGCGCAGGTCGTCGTCGAATCGCGTCATGTCCATTCCTGGCACAGTAGTGGGCGGGCGCCCGGGTCGCGGGCGGGCACCGGGCCGGTCACGGTGTGTACTGGACCGGGCGTTCGGGCCCAGCGGCAGGCCCAGCCACCTCCAGCCGATGACCATGCCGGTGCACGCGGGCAGGAAGGCGATCGAGGACGGGAGCATCGTGGCGATCAGGGAGCCGATGCCCATCTTCCGGTCGTACCTCTGAGCCACCGCGATGATCAGCGGGACGCTACGCGGGCGACGGAGGGTGAAGGCAAAACCCGGGAACCCGGGCCGGGGCTATCGTCGGGGGATGGACGTGCGGATCGGGACCTCCGGCTGGACCTACAGGCACTGGCGCGGGACCTTCTACCCGCAGGGGCTGCGGATCGCCGACCAGCTCGACCACTACACGGAGCGCTTCCGGACGGTCGAGCTCAACGGCTCCCACTACCGCTGGCCGGCGGACAGCACCGTCGAGGCATGGCGCGAGCGCCTGCCCGCCGGCTTCGAGATGGCCGTCAAGGCCTCCCGCTACCTCACCCACTACCGCAAGCTCAACGAGCCGCAGGACTGGGTGGAGCGCATCGTGCACACCCTGGACCTGCTCGGTGACCACGCCGGGCCGCTGTTGCTGCAGCTGCCGGCCCACCTGCACCGCGACGACGACCGACTCGCCGGGTTCCTCGGCCTGCTGCCCGAGCGGGTGCGCGTGGCGGTGGAGGTCCAGCACGAGTCCTGGCTGGACGAGGACGTGTTCGACCTCCTCGACCGGCACGGGGCGGGGTTCGTGGTCTCGGTGATCGCCGGGCGGGAGCCGGTGCTGCGCGCGACCGGGCGCCTCGCCTACGTGCGCTTCCACAACGCGGACCCGGACTGGCGCTACGGCGGCTCGTTCTCCGACGCCGAGCTCTCCCCCTGGGTGGAGCGGCTGCGGGAGCTGACCGGCGCGGACGCGGCGGGCGCGCGCCCCGCCTACGTCTACTTCAACAACGACAACCACGGCCACGCCGCGTTCAACGCGCTGACGCTGCGCAGGATGGCGGAGACCGAAGCCTGACACGTGCCGAGCGCGTGCCTAGCGTGAGGAGGAAGCGGCGGCCGAGCGCCGCCGTCGTCCCCCGAGAGCACAGGAAGGCAGACGCACATGACCCTCATGCAGATCCCCACGGACCACGGCACGATCGGACTGAACGTGGAGGAGGCCGGCCACGGGCGTCCCGTGGTCCTCATCCACGGCTGGCCGCTGACCCTCGACTCGTGGAAGGACCAGGTCGCAGCCCTGTCCCCGCACTACCGCGTGATCACCTATGACCGGCGGGGCTTCGGCGCCTCGGAGAAGCCCGCCGGCGGGTACGACTACGACACGATGACCGCCGACCTGCACGGTCTGCTCACCGAGCTCGACCTGCGTGACGTGACGCTCGTGGGCTTCTCGATGGGCGGTGGCGAGGTGGCGCGCTACATGTCCCGGTTCGGCGCGGACCGGATCCACTCGGTGGTGTTCGCCGGCGCGGTGCCCCCGTACCTGCTGAAGACCGACGACAACCCCGACGGCCCGCTGACCGAGAAGCAGGCCGCCGAGATGCGCGCGGGTCTCGAGAAGGACCGCGAGTCGTTCTTCGACGACTTCACGACGACGTTCTTCTCCACCCCCAAGCTGGCCGGCCTGACCAGCAGCCTCAAGGTCACCGAGGAGCAGCGCCAGGAGGCCATCCGGATGGCGCTGCAGTCCGACCAGACGGCGGCGCTGGCCTGCATGGACGCGTTCGGGGCCACCGACTTCCGCCGTGACCTGCCGGCGGTGACCGTGCCGGCCCTGGTCCTGCACGGCGATGCGGACCAGATCGTGCCGTTCAAGGGCTCCGGCAAGCGGACGCACAAGGCGATCGACGGCAGCCGCGTCGAACTCGTCAAGGACGCCCCGCACGGCTTCAGCATCAGCCACTCCGAGGAGTTCAACCGGATCCTGCTGGAGTTCCTGGCGGAGTGAGGGCGCGGTGAGCTTGCGGCACAGTCAGGCCGACAGTCGTTGCACTGTGCCGGTGGTGCTTGCATGTGGTCGAGGTGGCGAGGGAGAAGTGATGAAGCGCCAGCGAACGGAATCCGACGAGGTGTCGGGTGGGGACAGTCCCCCGGAAGTCATCTCGCTCCCCTGGGCGATAGTGGGTCATCTGAGCACGGGTCTTGCCCTCATGCCGGGGGTGTGGCTTCTGTGGTGGCTGCTCAGCCAGGCCCTTGCCAGCCCTCTCGGCGGGTGGGCTTCGCTGGAGCTCGCTGTGACCGCTGTGGTAGTCAGTTCGATCTTGGTCGCCTGTGGTGAGCGGCCTTTCGTGGTCGCATCCGCCCACCCTTCCCCGGGCGGCTGGGGCTATGCCGTGTGGAGCTTCGTGGTTCCCCCGGCCGTGGGAGGAATCGTCGGCTGGTTTGTCTCTGCGGGGGTTGCCGCGTGCGGCGCTGTCGCCATGTTCCTCGTCTTCGCCGCTGAAGCAGTGTGGGTGAAGGTCTGGAGCCCGGTATGAGTGCGGCTGTGAAGCGCCCTGGGTTTCGTTCCGATCCCAACGAAGGAGAATCGGAACATGCCCAAGGGGTTCAGCCCCGAGCTGCGTGAGCGCGCCGTGCGGTTGGTCCTGGAACGCCAAGCCGCCCAGGGAGGACCCCGTTCGCATTCCATCCGGGCGGTAGCCCCGCAGCTCGATGTCAGCGAAGAGACCTTACGGATGTGGTGCCAACGCCACGGCCACGAAGTAGCCCAGGCACCGGCCTCAGAGACCCCCGCGGAGGAGATCCGCAGGCTCAAACGCGAGCTCGCCGAGGCACGGCGCGCGAACGAGATCCTCAAAGCCGCCTCGGCTTTTTTCGCAGCGGAACTCGACCGCCCCACGACGAGATGATCGCGTTCATCGACGAACACCGCGATCCGTTCGGGGTCGAGGCCATCTGCCGCACCCTGCGTGCGACAGAGTGTGGGTTCATCACCTCGACGTAAGCTACCGCGCCGCGAAGACACGCCCCAGGTCTTCGAGAACGCTGCGGGACAAGATCCTCGTGGAGGAGCTCCGCCGGATCCACGCGGAGAACTACAGCGTCTACGGCGTCCGGAAGATGCACCACGCGATGGCCCGCGCCGGCTGGAAGATCGGCCGGGACCAGGTCACCCGCCTATGAAGCTCGCCGGCGTGGAAGGGGTTCGGCGCGGCCGTAAGCCGATCACCACGAGGCCGGCAGGTGAGCCGGATGCTCGTCCCGACCTCGTCGAGCGCCGCTTCACTGCCGAGCGCCCACACCGGCTCTGGGTCGCTGACATCACCTACGTGCGCACGATCTCGGGGTTCTGCTTGAGTCGCTTTCATCACCGACGTCTACTCCCGGCGCATCGTGGGATGGGCGGTCTCCGGCAGCCTCCATACCGCGGGGCTGCCGTTGTTGGCCCTCGAGCACGCTCTGGTGAGCACGGGAGCCAGCCGTGGCCGCCAAGGCCTGGTGCACCACTTGGACCGAGGCGCCCAGTACGTCAGCTTGGCCTCTTCCGACGCGCTCATCACCGCCGGGGGCGAGCGCCTCAGTGGGCACCGTGGGCGACTCCTATGACAACGCACTCGCGGAGACCGTGAACGGGCTCTACAAGGCCGAGCTCATCCACGCCAAGCGGGTGTGGGAGTCGACCGAGGCGGTCGAGCTGGCCACCATGGGGTGGGTGCACTGGTGGAACACCACCCGCCTGCATGAGGCCCTTGGCTATCGCACTCCCGCAGAGGTTGAGGCGGCTTACACTCACGATCAGGATTCAGCGCCCGTTGCATCCTGACCTCGGAACGGAACCCAGGGCGCTTCAGTGAGCAGTAGTCCGGGGAGGCCGACGACGCCTGAGGCGTTCCCTTTCGCCCCCACGACGGCGCCCGCTCCCTACCGCGCGAGGGTGCGGGCGCCGTTGTGCGACGTGAGGGCTGGGCCACGAGCCTCAATCCGCTGGTCAGCTTCCCGTTCGAAAGAACCACCCTCAGGCATGATGTTGCCGTTTGCCTTCCCATCCCTCTGACACTGCCGAGGCCACCATGACCAATCCGTCCGTCTATCCCCGCGGCTACCGCCCCCGACACGCGGCTGATGGGCCCGATTCGACTCCTGTGGTGGCCCGAAGGCAGGCGGACTGGCGACCGGAGATCCAGGGCTTGCGCGCGGTCGCAGTCCTCCTGGTGGTGGTGTTCCACATCTTCACGGACAGGGTGTCGGGCGGCGTCGACATCTTCCTGTTCATCTCGGCTTTCTTCCTGACAGGCTCCTTCACCCGCAAGATGGAGGCTGGAAGGCCCCTCGCGGTGGGGCGCTACTGGCTTCACGTCTTCACGCGCCTCATGCCCATGGCGGTGCTGACGATCTTGCTTACCTTGGTTGCCGTTGCCACGGTGTATCCGCTGGCCGACCGTGCTTCGTGGCGGACGGAGGCGCTGGCGTCGGCCCTCTACGTGGAAAACTGGACCCTGGCGTTCAACGCCGTCGACTACTACGCCGCCGACAACACCTCGCTGTCCCCCTTCCAGCATTTCTGGTCGCTGTCGGTCCAGGGGCAGGTGTTCATCCTGTGGCCGCTCCTCTTCCTTGTCTCAGCCCTGGTGGCCCGCCGCACCGGGGCGCGGCCCCGAGCCGTCCTCACGACTGCGTTCGCCTCGGTGTTCGTCGTGTCCCTGCTGTGGTCGGTGACCCAGACCTCCCAGAACCAGGCGTTCACGTACTTCGACACTCGGGCTCGCCTATGGGAGTTCGCCCTCGGTTCCCTCCTGGCGCTCGTCCTTCCATTCCTTCACCTGGGACGGCGCACACGGGTGTTCCTCGGCTGGGCAGGGCTCGCGAGCATGATCGCCGTCGGCGTCGTGGTGGACGTCCAGGGCGCCTTCCCCGGCTGGATCGCGCTGTGGCCGCTGATGTCGGCCACTGCTGTGATCGTCGCGGGCACCAGCGGCTCCCATTTCGGTGTGGACCGGGTACTGGCTTCCCGCCCGCTCACCCGCTTGGGTGACTCCGCCTACGCTCTCTACCTCATTCACTGGCCGCTGCTCATCACCTATTCCGTCCTCACGGGGTCACAGAAACCCGGCGCGGCCGCAGGCGTCGTTCTCGTCGTCGTCTCCCTCGGCGCGGCCCTCCTCCTCTCGGTGCGCGTGGAGCGTCCGCTACGAGCGTGGGGCTGGCCCCAGACGGCCGCCTGGCGGTCCGCCGTCGTACTGGGGACCTGCGCCGCTCTCGTTGTGGCGCCGGTGACCCTGTGGCGCGGCGCCGAGCCAGCGGAGTCCGCACGAGTCCTCGAGGCGGCCGACCGGAACAACCCGGGCGCCGCCGTCCTGCGCCCCGACTACGAGCCAGCTGGAGACCCCGGTGCCCCTGTTCTGCCCGTGGTGGAGGGACGGTACCCCTTCCCCGAGTACCCCGAGGAGTGCGACCCCGCCCTGGAAGCACAGTTGACCGAGGTCGGAGCCGAGTCGTGCCATGTCCTCGTCCCACAAGCAGATCCGGCCGGCGTCGTGCTGATGGCCGGCAACAGCCACGTGATGCAGTGGTCCCCCGCTCTCCGGCGCCTCGGTGAGGAGAGACGGCTGGAGGTCGTCAGCTATACGCGGGGCAGCTGCCTGGTAGCGCCGATGGAGGAGCAGGTGGACGACTCCCCGAAGTGCCCGGACTTCCTGGCAGACCTCAACCTGGTCGTGGAGCATGTGCGCCCGGACGTCGTCTTCATGCAGGGCACACGCAGCACCTACGAGGACGAGGAGATGCTCACCCCGGGGATGACCGGGCGGATGGAGGAGATTGCGGGGACGGGTGCCCATGTCCTCGCACTCCGGGACAACCCCCGGTTTGCGGCCGGATCGCCCACGACCTGCGGAACGATGCACGGGGTCGATGCGGTGACGTGCCGCTGGACGCATGCCGTACTCGATCCGAACACCAGCCCCCTGGCCGGATTGGCCGATGCTCATCCCCGCATCGCGCAGGTGCAGCTGAACGACATGATCTGCCCGGACCGTCAGTGCCAGCCCACGGTGGGCAACGTCCATGTGTACTGGGACGACAACCACCTCACCCCAACGTATGTAGAGACTCTTGCTCCCGTCTTCATCGAGCGTGTGCTGGCGGCCCTGGAGCACGACGGCATGCGTCTAGGACGCTGAGGCTCTCTCGAGCGCGCTGATCAAGGGATGGGAATGGTGCGGGTGTTGATGACACCCTCAGTCCGTTCCCGCTCCTCTATCGGCCTCGAAGAGGTGGGCAGCATGCGGAGCAGAACTACGGCGCCGGGCGCGCCCAGGGCGTGTCTGACACCAGCTTCAACCATGTGACCCCAGTGGTCAGGCGCTCGGCGGGCCGGTAGATGATCGTGCACTCGTCATACCTGGCCACCCGTCCGCGCGACTGCTGCAGGGGCGCATACTGACGTTCGATGACATTGCGGCCCCTACAGGCGACTGCGTCGAAGCCGACGGGGCACCCGCTGCTGCAGCCACGACGCCTGCGGTGGCCCTGATGGCCAGCTCACACGGGGATGACCGCCGCGGCTGCCACGCAGTGGAGTCGGCATCGGTCAATCCCCTGTCTGGCTCAGGCGATCAAGCTGGCCAATGGCATTCCTGCCCCCGTGTCGAGCTGATGGATCTTCATGCTCAACCTGCCACGGGAGCGTCCGATACCGCGGCCGGCAGGTTCATCCCGCAGATTCCCGTAGTTCTATCCATCCCCTGCATGGCGGGCAATGTTCGTGGCGCGCTGATGAGCGTGGGCGATCGCGGAGTCCAGTCCGGACCCATCCATCGATGAGGCCCTGGGCGTCGCTGGCGGCCGCCAATGTTGCTAGCACCTCATCCCAGGTGCCCTCAGCTGCCATCCGCCAGCACCAGGTCAGCGCGGTCTGCCAGGGCCCGTAGACCTCGGGCAGATCCCGCCACAGAACTCACGTGCTGATACTGGCAGATGATGACCTCGGCCATCACCCGGGCGTCGGAGAGCGTCTGGATACGAAAGATGCGATCCAGGGTGTCAGCTGACCCCTGGATTCATTGCCAGACACGTTCTAGGCCCGGTCATCCTCCAGGCACGAAGAAGCCCCCACACCGACATGGTCGGTGCAGGGGCCTCTGCTCGGCTCCCCCGGTTGGATTCGAACCAACAACCCTTCGATTAACAGTCGAATGCTCTGCCGTTGAGCTACGGGGGAATGTGCCGCGAACCGCCGGAGCCGTTCGGACAACGGATGGAACTCTACCAGAGCCCCCGCCCGCGTGCCACCCGGCCGCGGGGCGCCGTCGTCGCCCTGCCCGCCCCCGGGGACCGGCGGCCCTTGCCAGGCACGGCTCCGGCAGGCCTACCGTGCGAGGACATCCCCAGAACCATCAGGAACGGACCCGAAGGAGAGACGTGTCCATGACCATCACGACCCTCACGCGTAAGACCGCCCTGACCGGCACGGGCGTGCTGGCCGCGCTCGCCCTCGCGGCTTGCGGCACCACGGCCGACAACGGCGACGACGGCTCCGTCTCGCCGGAGGTCGACGCCTCCTCGGCAGTGGCGAGCACCCCCGCCACGGACGACGCCTCGACCACGTCGGCCTCGGCGTCGTCGTCGGCCTCGTCGACGTCGGCGCCGTCGACGGCCGCCGCGGCCAGCAGCGGCTCGGGCACCGGCCAGGCCGACGACCTCGCCTACGCGGTGATCGACGCGGTCCTGGAGAAGCACGGCGACGGCATCATCGTCGAGGTGGACGCCAACGATGACGACACGACCTGGGAGGTCGACGTCGTGGTGGGCGAGGAGGTGAAGGAGCTGGACGTCACCGCCGACGGCGACATCACCGAGACCGACCGCGAGTCGGATCTCGAGGACGTCCAGAAGGCGAAGGACGCCGAGGTCACCGCCCAGCAGGCACTCGACACCGCCCGGGAGGGACGTGACGGGGTGACCCTGGACAAGATGGACCTGGACGACGACAACGGCACCCTCCAGTGGGAGGTCGAGTTCGACCGCGAGGACGGCTCGGACGGCCCCGAGGTCGAGATCGACGCCAGGTCCGGTGAGGTGCTCAAGGTCGACGAGCACTGACGCCGCGCCGCCGTTTCCCGAACGAAAACGGGCCTGGGGCCGCCGTTTCCCGAACGAAAGCGCGTCTGGGGCCGCCGTTTCCCGAACGAAAACGGGTGGGGGTCAGTCGTCGGCGCGGAGGGCCCGGCGGCGCGCCTCCAGTCCCATGAGCTCGCTGTTGAGGCGGGTGAACTCGGCGGGGTCGCCCTCGGGGCCGAGCCGCTGCAGGCGCCCGAGCAGCTCCTCCTTGCGGTGCACGATCTGCAGGGCGAACAGGCGGTTCATGATGTCCCGGCAGTACCGGTCCACATCCTCGGGAGTGCGGGCGGGCAGGTCGCGGACGGCCAGTTCGGACACGACGCCGGCCACCTCCTGGGGCACGGCGTCCCGCACGGCGTCCACCCAGCGCTGCGGCGTCGCCCCCGCCGACCCGGCCATCTTCACGCCCTGGTGGACGGCGGCGTACTGCGGGACCGTGAAGCGGGCGGCGTACAGCGCGGTCCACTGCTCCGCGGAGAGCAGGGTCGGATGCTGCAGCACCACCTCGAGGGACTCCCGCTCCCGGCGGGCGACGGGGTCGCGCGGATCCACCGGCACCACGATCCGCGGCGCCGGGGCGGCGGCCTCCCCGTGGTGGCCTTGGGGCCCGATCGCCTGCCCGTCGTCCGCCGGGGCCGGCCGCGCCTCGGGCTCGGGCCCCCGCCGCGGCGCGCGCCCGGCCGCGGCCACGGCGCGGTGCACGGCGTTCGGGTCCAGGCCGAGCCAGCCGGCCAGCTCCCGCTCGTAACCGGGACGCAGGACGGCGTCCTTGATGCCCGCCACGATCGGAGCGGCATGGCGCAGGGCCCCGGCGCGGCCCTCCACGGTGTCCAGGTCGTAGTCCTTGAGCCCGGCCCGGATCGCGAACTCGAAGAGCGGGCGCCGCGAGGCGATGAGCGCGCGCACCGCCTCGTCGCCCTTCTGCATGCGCAGGTCGCACGGGTCCATGCCGCTGGGCTCCACGGCCACGAACGTCTTGGCGAGGAACCGGTGGTCCTCGTCGAACGCCTTGAGGGCGGCCTTCTGCCCGGCCTCGTCGCCGTCGAAGGTGAAGATCACCTCGCCGCCCGTGCCGTCGTCGGAGATCAGGCGGCGGGCCACCTTGATGTGGTCCGCGCCGAACGCGGTGCCGCACGTGGCCACCGCCGTCCCGACGCCGGCCAGGTGGGCCGCCATCACGTCCGTGTAGCCCTCGACGAGCACCAGCTGACGCTCCTTGGCGATGGTCCGCTTGGCCAGGTCGATCCCGTAGAGCACCTGCGACTTCTTGTAGAGCGGCGTCTCGGGGGTGTTGAGGTACTTGGGCCCGGGGTCGTCGTCGTACAGCTTGCGCGCGCCGAAGCCGATGGTCGCGCCGGTCATGTCCCGGATGGGCCAGAGCAGGCGGCCGCGGAACCGGTCGTACAGGCCGCGCTGTCCCTCGGACACCAGACCGGAGGCGCGCAGCTCCTCGTCCCGGAACCCCTTCTGCCGGAGGTGGTCCAGCAGATGCGACCACCCCTGCGGGGCGTACCCGAGGCCGAACTGCGCCGCGTGCTCCTGTGTGAATCCCCGCTGGGTGAGGAAGTCGCGGGCGACCTGGGCCTCGGGCGAGCCGAGGGCACGACGGAAGAACTCGTCCGCCACCTTGTTCGCCTCGAACAGACGACGACGGTGCCCCGTCTCCGCCTTGTCCGGGCCGGTGCCGCCGTCCTCGTAGTGCAGCTCCACCCCCACGCGGGACGCCAGCCGCTCCACGGTCTCCGTGAACGTGGTGTGCTCGAGTTCCATCAGGAAGCTGATGACGTCCCCGTGCGCGCCGCAGCCGAAGCAGTGGTAGGTGCCCACGCCGGGGCGCACGTGGAACGACGGCGTCCGCTCATCGTGGAACGGGCACAGCCCCTTGAATGAGCCCACGCCCGCCGAGCGCAGGGTGACGAACTCCTCCACGACGGCCTTCAGATCCGTGCGCTCGCGGACGAGGTCGATGTCCTTGCGCACGATCAGTCCAGCCATGCGGACCATTCTAGGGAAGGGGCGGGGCGGTCAGCCCCGAGCGGAACCGGCCTCCGTGGACGGCTCGGCAGCCGCTGCGGCCTGTGCAGGACCGGTCCCCGCCGCGCGGGGCGCTTCGGTCCGCGCCGCGCCCGCTCCCTCGGACGTGGGGCGCCCGGTCGCGGGGTCGATCACGGGCAACGCGCCGGTGGCCGCCTCGACCAGCGGATGGAACAGCGCGGCCGAAGCCAGGCCACCGTGACGGCGGCGCGCCGAGGACACGAACGAGAGGCTCATGTCGCCCACCATAGCGACGCGCGACCGTGATTCCGGTCACGGGACGGCAACATTCTAGGCGGTCAGGTCACGGTTCGACGCGCGCCCGCCCCCGCGGACTGCCCGTGCAGCGGCAGCAGCCGGGGCACCAGCCGGACGAGGCTCACCATCACCCCGAGCTCCACGAGCGTCTGCGTCACCACCACGAGCGGGGCCGGGTCCAGGCTCGCCGGCAGGGCCAAGGTCAGCGGCAGCACGACCAGGGAGTTCCGCGTCGCGCCCGAGAACACGAGTGCCCGTCCCGCGGGCACGTCGAGACGCGCCCACCGCGCAGCCACCACGCCGAGGGCCACCATCACGGCGGCGAACGCCGCGAACAGGGGCACGACGGCGGCCAGCGCGGGCAGCTGCTCCCCCACCCCGCGGATCTGTGAGGCGACCACCGTGAACAGCGTGACGACCATGAGCGGGACCATCGCCGCCGCCATCCCCTCCTCGACCGCACGGGCCGCCCGCCGGGGTCCGGGCGCACCCCGCCGCGCCGTGCGCTGCACGAGGGCGGCCACGGCCAGCGGCACCAGGATCAGCAGCACCAGCGCGCGGACGAACGGCCCGGCGTCGACGGCGGCGACCGCCTCCGGACCGGCGAACGCGCGCAGCAGCACGGGCAGCGCGACCAGCTGGACGAGCATGAGCAGCGGAGCGGCCGCCAGCAGCCTCTCGGCCGTCCCGCCCGCGAGCGCGGTGAACGCGATGACGTAGTCCACGCACGGGGCCAGCAGCACGAGGAGCACGCCCACGAGCAGCGCGTCGTCGTGGGCCACGAACCGACTCAGCCCGAACACCACCGCCGGCACCGCCAGGAACGTCGCCAGCAGGAGCAGCGCGAGGACCGGCTCGACGAGCACCGCCCACGCGCCCGCCCCGGGCACGGCCCACCCGACGACGGCGCCCGCGGCGATCCCGGCGGGGGCTGACCCCTACGCTGGGGGCCATGCCCACCGCCCCCGCACCGTCCGAGGCCGCTGCCACCCCGTTGCACGTGGCCGTGCGCACGCTCGACGCCGCGGCGCTCGCGGCGGCCGGACACACGGCGGCGACCGCCGTGGCGGCGGTCTACGCGCACGCCGTCGTGCGCGGGGCGGCGTCGTTCTGGCTGGACTCGGCCCTGCCGGACCCGGCCGAGGCCCGCTGGTCCGTGGCGGGCGACGGCCTGGACGTGCTCGGCGAGGAGCAGGGCCGCACGCCCTCCCCCGGCCCGCGGCTGGTCCGGCACGACGACCCCGCCGATCCGGACCGCGCGTGGGCCGACCTCGCGGCCGCGGCCGCGCCCCGGCCGGTGGTCGGCGGCGAGGGGCTGCCGCTGCGCGGCGGCCTGGTCGGCTGGCTCGGCTACGAGCTCGGCCTGGCGGATCTGGGGGTGACACCGCCCTCACGTCGAGCCGAGGACCCCGCGTCCCTGCCCGCGCAGTTCTGGGTGCGCCCGTCCCGCTACGTCGTGGCGGACCACGCGGCCGGGGTGCTGCACTGCTGCGTCGTCTCCCTCGCTCCGACCGCCGCGGAGACCGGGGCCGACCGCTGGGCAGGGGACGTGCGCCGCGCCCTCGCCGCGGCCCGCCGCGCTCTCGAGACGGCGGCGGGCGACGTCGTCGTGCCCCCGCCGCGGGACGCCGGCCCGGGACCACAGGCCGACGAGGAGGCGCCGGGCACGTGGCGCGAGGACCGGGCGGCGTACGCCGAACAGATCGCCCGCTGCCGCGCCGCGCTGCACGCCGGCGACTCCTACGAGCTGTGCCTGACCACCCGCTTCGACGCCGATCCCGGGCTGCGCGTGGACCCGCTGGTCCTCTTTCACGAGCTCGCCGCGCACCAGCCGGCCCCGTATGCGGCGCTGCTGGAGCACGGCACGGGCGCCCGCCGGTGGGCCGTGGTCTCGGCCTCACCGGAGCGGTTCCTCGCCGGCCGGGACGGGCGGTACAGCACCAAGCCGATCAAGGGCACCGCCGCCCGCCTGGCCGACCCGGTCGCGGACGCCGAGGCCGCCCACGCGCTCGCCGCCGATCCCAAGACCCGCGCCGAGAACCTCATGATCGTGGACCTGCTGCGCAACGACCTCTCCCGGGTGTGCCAGCCCGGCTCCGTGCAGGTGCCCTCCCTCATGGCGGTGGAGAGCTACGCGAGCGTCCACCAGCTCGTCTCCACGGTCACGGGGACCGCGCGGGCCGGCGTCGAACCCGTGGACGTGGTGCGGTCCCTGTTCCCCGGCGGGTCGATGACGGGCGCGCCGAAGCGACGCAGCGTCGAGCTGCTGGCCGCGTGGGAGGCCTCCCCGCGCGGGGTCTACTCCGGGGCGCTGGGGATGTTGAGCGCGGACGGGACGACGTCGCTGTCCGTCGTGATCCGCACGGCCGTGCTCGCCGGGGGCCGCTGGTCCGTGGGGGCCGGCGGGGCGATCGTCGCGGACTCGGACCCGGCCGCCGAGCACGACGAGGTCCTCCTCAAGGCCCGCGGCCTGCGCCGGACCCTCGCCCGCGCCGCCGGCACGGGCCTGCCGACGACGGCGCCCGACGTCGCCTGACCCCACCCTGTGGTTCGGGGGCGATATTCGGCGGTATTCCGACGGAATAACGCCGCAAACCGCCCCCAAACGAAGGGGGGGCGACCACCCGTGCCGCCTACCTAGGCTGGGGACATGGCCGATCCGCACCCCGTCCTCGCCGCCTCCGCCCCCGACCTCGACCCTGACGTGCTGGACGCCGTCCGCGCGCTCGTGGCCGCCGCCGAGCGTCCCGTGGTGCTCTCCGGGGCGGGGATGAGCGCCGAGTCCGGCATCCCCACGTTCCGCGACGCCCAGACCGGCCTGTGGGAGCGGTTCTCCGCGGAGGAGCTCGCCACGGAGGAGGCGTTCCTCGCGGATCCCGCGCTCGTGTGGTCCTGGTACCGGTGGCGTGCCCGGATGGTGCGGGCCCGCCGACCGAATCCGGGGCACGACGCCGTCGCCGCCTGGCAGCGCCGCACACCCGGCCTGGAGGTGGTCACCCAGAACGTGGACGACCTGCACGAGCGCGCCGGCGCCCGGGTGCTCGCGCACCTGCACGGCTCCCTGTTCGAGCACCGCTGCGCCGAGTGCGGGGCCCCCGCCGACGTCGACCCGGGCGCGCCCGCGGACGAGGCGACGGCCGGCTCCGAGGCCGACCTCGAGGCGATGCTCCGCGAGGCACCGCCGGCCTGCACCGTGTGCGGGGACGGGCTGATCCGCCCGGGGATCGTGTGGTTCGGGGAGATGCTGCCGGCCGAGCCCTGGGACCGCGCGTTCGCCGCGCTCGAGGACTGCGACCTGTGCGTCGTCGTCGGCACCTCGGGCATCGTGCAGCCGGCGGCGTCCCTGCCGTTCGTGGCGCTGGGGGCCGGAGCCGCCGTCGTCGAGGTGAATCCGGTGGAGACCGAGCTGAGCGGCGCGGTCACGCACGTCCTGCGAGGTCCCGCCGGCGCGGTGCTGCCCGCGCTGCTGGACCCGCCGGTCAGAGCCAGACGCGCCGGAACTCCGCGCCCTGCACCAGGGTGTGATGCCACTCGACGGCGGTCGAATCGGTGAGCGAGGCGATCTGGTCGATCACCACGCGCCGCCGGGCGGCATCGTCGGGGGCCTGCGCCCAGTCGAACGCGAACATCGGCTCGAGGTACCGGTCCCCCATCGCGTCGAGCAGCGCCACGAGCTCCGCGAGCACCTCGCGCTGCCGCGCGTAGAGCGGCTGGCGCTGCTCGGCGGTCATCACGTAGGCCGCCGCGATGCCCTTCATCACGGCGATCTCGGTCTCCGTCTCCTCGGGCACCACGACGTCGGCGCCGTGGCGGGTCAGCGGCTCGTTGCCGAACACCTGGCGCGTGGCGTCGAAGGCGGCGGTGCAGAACCGGCCGATCAGCTGGCTCGTCATGTCCTTCATCGCCGCGAGCGCCCGCCGGGAGCCGTCCATCTCGGAGACCCACACGTCGGTGGCCTCGAGGCGGGCCAGGGCCGCGTCGACCTCGGCCGGGTCCGTGTGCGGCAGGTACCACTGGCGGGTGGTCTCCACGACGCGCTCCCGGTGCTCCGGGATGGCCAGCCACTTGAGCTGGAACACGGCGTTGACCACGCCGTCCTCGACGTCGTGCACGGAGTAGGAGATGTCGTCCGCGAGGTCCATGACCTGGGCCTCCATGGACGTGCGCGTGCCGGGCACCCCGGCGCGGAACCAGCGGAACACGGGCAGGTCGTCCTCGTAGACGCCGAACTTGCGCGAACGCGTGCCGTCGGGGCGCAGCGGGGCGTCCTCACGGGTCCACGGGTACTTGCATGCGGCGTCGAGGGCGGCGCGCGTGAGGTTCAGGCCCGCGGAGGAGCCGTCCGCGAAGAGCTTCTTCTGCTCGAGGCGGGCCAGCAGGCGCAGGGTCTGGGCGTTGCCCTCGAAGCCGCCGACGTCCTCGCTGAGCGCGTCGAGCGCCTTCTCCCCGTTGTGCCCGAAGGGCGGGTGGCCGAGGTCGTGGGACAGGCAGGCGGTGTCCACGAGGTCGGGGTCGCAGCCCAGCGACCGGCCGAGCTCACGCCCCACCTGGGCCACCTCGAGCGAGTGCGTCAGGCGGGTGCGGGCGAAGTCGTCCGCGTCCGGGGCGACCACCTGGGTCTTGGCCCCCAGCCGGCGCAGGCCCGCGGAGTGCAGCACGCGGGCACGGTCCCGCTCGAAGTCCGAGCGGTACGAGGACTTGGGCGGCTCGGGCAGCCACCGCTCCCGGTCCCACGGCGTGTAGCCGGGGGTCTGCACGGCGCGGCCGGCATACGGGGGCCGGCCCTCCGGGCCGAACAGCACCGGCTGGTGGGCGGCGCCGGTCCAGGGCGACGACGGCGCGGCGGGCGCTCCGGCGGCGGGCTCCGGCGTCGTGGGCTCAGCCACCGGAGACGTCCAGCTCGGCGGCCTGGATCATGGTCTGCTGCTCGGCATTGAGCTCGCGGGAGTCGAGCCAGCCGTCCGGCAGGTGCGGGCGCTTGGGGGCGCCGGAGCGGCCGCGGGGGCCCTCGGCGGCCTCGCCCGGGTAGGGCTGGCCCCGGTCCACGCGGGCGAGGATCTCGCCCAGCGTGGCCAGGTCCGGGACGGTGGACAGCGCGGTGCGGATCTCCGAGCCCACGGGGTAGCCCTTGAAGTACCAGGCCACGTGCTTGCGGATGTCCCGCAGCGCCTTGAGCTCGTCGCCGCCGAAGGTGTCCACGAGCAGCTCGGCGTGGCGGTACAGCGTGTCCGCGACCATGCCCAGGGTCGGCTGGAACCGGTCCTGGCGGCCCTCGAAGGCGGCCTGCAGGTCCCCGAACAGCCAGGGCCTTCCCTGGCAGCCGCGGCCGATCACGACGCCGTCCACGCCGGTCTGCTCGACCATCGCGATGGCGTCCTCCGCGGACCAGATGTCGCCGTTGCCGAGCACGGGGATGTCCGGCAGGGCCTCGCGCAGCCGGGCGATGTCGTCCCACACGGCGGTCCCCGAGTAGAACTGGCGGGTGGTGCGGCCGTGGAGGGCGACGGCGGCGACGCCGAGGTCGCGGGCCGTGCGGCCGGCGTCGAGGAAGGTCAGGTGGTCCTCGTCGATGCCGCGACGCATCTTCACGGTCACCGGGATGTCCTTCTTGGCCGCCTCGGTGACGGCGGCCTTCACGATCGAGGCGAACAGCTCCGACTTCCACGGCAGGGCCGAGCCGCCGCCGCGGCGGGTCACCTTGGGCACGGGGCAGCCGAAGTTCATGTCGATGTGGTCGCAGCGGTCCTCCTCGACCAGCATCCGCACCGCCGCGCCGGTGGTGACCGGGTCCACGGAGTAGAGCTGCACGGAGCGGGGCACCTCGTCCGGGTCGTGCTGGATGATCCGCATCGACTCGGGCTTCCGCTCGACCAGCGCGCGGGCCGTGACCATCTCGTTGACGTAGAGGCCGCCACCGTACTCGCGGCACAGGCGGCGGAACGCCGTGTTGGTGATGCCGGCCATCGGGGCGAGCACCACGGGGACGTCGATGGTCAGCGGCCCCAGCCGCAGCGGGGGCAGGGCCAGGCGGTCCGTCGTCGGGGCGGGGTGGCGGGCCTCGTGGAGCTGATCGTCGTCGGTGATGCGTCGACCCGCGCCGGCGGACTTGGCGTAGTGCGCGGCGTGGAGGTCGGCGACGTCGTCGGCGTCGGTCACCGCCGCGGCGGGGAGGGTGTGGGAAGAAGTCATGTCGGATCCCATTCTTCCATTCCGCCCGGCACCCGCGTCACCGTGCCCCACGACCCGGCCCGCTGGGAGGCGATCGCCGAGGCGCCCCGCCGGGACGGGCAGACCGTCCTCCCGGCGGGTCAGGCCTCCGACGACGGCGCCGCGTCCCCGCCGTCGAGCACCGCCAGCAGGTCAGCACCGGCGAACATCTGAGCGGTCTGCCGGGCCGACGGCGTGCCGGCATCGGGGTCCGCACCGGCCGCGAGCAGGTGCCGCATCGAGGCGACATCCCGCTTGAACGTGGCGCAGGTCAGGGCGCGCTGGCCGCGATCGTTGGCGTGCTCGATCTCGGCGCCGGCCTCGATCAGCATCGCCACCGTGTCCGGGTGCTCGTGGTAGGCGGCGAGGGTGAGGAAGGAGTCGCCCGCGTGGTTGCGCAGGCGCGTGCTCACCCCGGCGTCCAGGTATGCCTTCAGCTGGGCCGTGTCCCCGTCCCGCGCCATGTCGAAGAGCCGGTTCGCCAGCTCGATGTCCTTCTCGCTCCACTGCTCACTCATGCTCGCCAGTATGGCGGACGCCGCGACGATCGACCGCTCCGCAGCGACATCTCCGCGGGTCTGCCCGCAGGTGATGTCGCCGGCCGGCGGTCAGACGAGCACGGGGAACAGCCCCGCCCGCCCCGCGGTTGCACCCGGCATGACCCGCAAGCACCTCGGCTTCCTCAACTTCGGCCACTGGATCCACCGTCCCGGCGCCGAACCGGACGCGCGGCAGGCCCTCGACGACGTCGTCGCCATGGCCGTGGCCGCCGAGGACGCCGGACTCGACGGCGCCTGGCTCCGCGTCCACCACTTCCAGCGGATGTTCTCCTCGCCGTTCCCTATCCTCGCCGCGATGGCCGCCCGCACCGAACGGATCAGCCTCGGCACCGGCGTGATCGACCTGCGGTATGAGAACCCCCTGTACATGGCCGAGGCCGCCGCCACCACGGACCTGATCTCCGGCGGCCGGCTCGAGCTCGGCGTCTCCCGCGGCTCCCCCGAGGCCGCCCTCGACGGCCAGGCGCAGTTCGGCTACGCCCTCGACGAGGGGCAGACCTGGGCCGACGTGACCCGCGAGCGCGGACGCCGGTTCCTCTCGGCCGTGCGCGGCGAGGGCATCGCGACGCCGGACCTCACCTCCGGCTGGGCGCACAGCTCGCAGCCGCTGCGGATCGAGCCGCACTCCCCCGGGCTCGCGGACCGCATCTGGTGGGGGTCCGGCTCCGTGGGCTCGGTGGCCGGCGCCGCCACAGACGGCTACAACATGCTCTCCTCCACCCTGCTCCTGCAGGACGACGGCCGCCCCTTCCACGTCCAGCAGGCCGACCAGATCGCGCGCTACCGGGAGGCCTTCGCCGCGGCCGGCCACGCCGGTCCGGGCCGCACGGCGGTCACGCGCTCCGCGTTCGTCATCCAGGACCGGGAGGACGAGCTGTACTTCGGCCGGGAGCGGGCCTCGCGCGACTCCTCCGGCATGCTCGAGGGCGGCGCCGCCCGCTCCGGCCCGACCTACGCCGGGTCCGCCGAGGAGGTCGCGGAGAAGCTCGCCGCCGACGACGCCGTCGCCGCCGCCGACTGGGTCCTGTTCGCCAACCCCAACCAGCTCGGGGTCGAGTACAACGCGAAGATCTTCGCCGGCTGGGCGGAGGTCTGGCGCCTGCTCGGCTGGGATGCATGAGCCAGGCCGCGCCGCACGTTCCGGCCGCCGACGGGTTCACCCGAGCCCGTCGCGCGCGCTGGGCCGTCACCGCCGCCTTCGCGACGAACGGCGCCCTGCTCGGCGCGCTCATCCCGCACTACCCGGAGGCCAAGGCCGCGTTCGGCCTGGACCCGGCCGCGTTCGGCCTGCTCGTCATCGCGCTCGCCGTGGGCGGCACGCTCGCCGGGCCCCTGCCCGCGCCGATCCTGCGCCGGTTCGGCGCCCGACGCGTCATGCTCGCCGGCAGCGTGGCCATCGCCCTGCTCACGACGGCGGCCGGTCTCGTCCTCGACGTCGCCGGGGCGGGCGCGGGGGCCGGGCACGGTGCGGGCACGGCCGCGGCCTGGCCGCTGTGGGTCTTCGCGGGCCTCGTCCTGGCATCGGGGGTGCTCGACGCCGTCGTGGACACCGCCCAGAACGCGCAGGGCCTGCAGGTGCAGACCCGGCTGGCCCGGCCCGTGCGCACGACCATGCACGCCGGCTGGAGCCTCGGAGCGGCCGCCGGTGCCGGGCTCGGCGCCGCGGTCATCACCGTGGGCGGCCCCGCGGCCCTGCACCTGGGGCTCAACGGCGCCGTGTGCGTCGCGGTGCTGCTGGGGGTCCGGCGCCTGTTCCTGGCGGAGGCGCCCACGGACTCGGCGTCGGCCCGCGACGCCTCGGATCAGTCACCCGCGCCGTCGGAGACGTCCGCGCCGCCTGCCCCGGCCACCCCGGGCGCCCCGGCCCTCCCCCGCCGTGCCGCCGTGGCCGCGCTCGTCCCCGCCGTGGTGATCGCGATGGCCGGCTTCGGCGTGGAAGAGTTCGGCAACGCGTGGGCCACCCTGTTCCTGATCACCGAGCGCGGCCTGGACCCCGCCGCGGCGGTGCTCGGCGCGTCGACGCTGCTGGGCGCGCAGTTCGTCGGCCGCCTCGCGGGCGACCGAACCCTCACCGCCCTGGGACGCCGCGGGGCGCTGACGGCGGGGCTGGGCGCCGTCGTCGTGGGGCTGGGGCTGGCCCTGGCGCCGCTGCCCGAGCCGGTGGCCGTGCCTGCCGCGTTCGCGGGGCTGGCCCTGGCGGGGCTCGGCTGCGCCGTGGTGGTGCCCGTGGCCTATGCGCTCGGCGACGAGGCGCCCGGGCTCCGGCCGCAGACCGGGCTGGCGGTGACGAGCTGGTGCATGCGGCTGGCCGGGGTCGGGCTCAGCCCGGCGGTCGGGGCGCTGGCCGGCGCCGTCGGTCTGGCACCGGCGCTGACGGTGTTCCTGGGCCTGGCCGCCGTCGGGGCGGTGCTCGCCGCCCGGCTGCCCGCCGCCCCGTAGGAACCGCTCAGTCGTCGTCGACCTCGCCGGCGAGGGCCTGGGCCGCCAGGTGCTCCTCGGTCGCGGCCTCCCAGATCTCCTTGGCGGCGGAGCCGTTGAGCAGCACGAGAAGCACGCCCACGATGATGTCCGCCCAGCCCGACGCCGTCAGCACCGTGATCCCGGACAGGGCGATCAGCACGACGCCGGCCACGAGGTCGTTGCGCGCCGCGAGCCAGGCCGCCCGGGTGAGGGACCCGCCGTCGACGCGGACGCGGGCCAGCAGGACCACGCACACGATGTTCACGAGGAGCGAGCCGACGGCCGCCCCCAGCAGCACGCCCGCGGCCGGCGGCTCGGGGTCGCCGATCTTCGTGGCCGCCATGACGAGCGCCGCCACGGCCGGCAGCACGATGACCCCGGCCATGACCTTGCCGATGACCGCCTGCCGGGCCGCCGTCCACCCGAGCGCCACGAAGATCAGCAGGTTGACGGCGAAGTCCTCGAAGAAGTCGACGGAGTCCGCCACGAGGGCCACCGAGCCGATCCCCACCGCCAGGATGATCTCGACCACCAGGTAGGCGCCGTTGAGCAGGGCCACCGCCAGGACGGTGCCCCGCAGGGCGCGGGTGCGCCGGCGGTCCGCTTCGGCTGCCTGGTTCACGCGCCCGTCGTGTCGTCCACGAACACGTACGTGTCCACCAGGGTCCGCGCGGCGTTGCCGCCGATGAGCCCGTCCACGATCCGTTCCAGCGGGGCCATCGCCTCGTCCACCTCGACCTGCACGGGGTACTGGGCCACGAGGAGGGCGAGCAGGTCGGCCACGGCCTGCAGCGCGTCCTCCTCCCCCAGCTCCGGGTCCCAGCCCACGAGCACGTCGGCCGGCGCGTCCTGGCGCTCCGGGGTGTAGGACACCGCGAACGCGCGGATGCGCCCACCCTCGGCCTTCGGCGCGTCGCGGAGCACGACGGCGCCCGCGGCCCCGGTGGCCGGACCCAGCAGCAGCTGCTGGGCGGCCCCGACGCTCAGGGTCGACGGGTCCCACGCGTGCACGGCGTCATAGAACGCGGCGACCGCCTGCGTCAGCTCGACGGAGCCGGTCGAGGCCTCCTCGAGGACCACGCCGTCCGGGTGCTCCTCCCCGCGCACGTCCGGCAGGCCGATGGCCCCCGGGGCGATCGCGACGCGGCGGGAGCGCTGCACGGGGGTGAAGCCCTCGGCCACGAGGAACGCCTCGGTGCCGGCGGCCAGTGCGGCGGTCTGGGACCGCACGGCCTCCGTGTCCACGGGCGGCTGGCCGGCCGGGCCCTCGGCGTCGGTCTGCGGGTCGGCACCGCTCACGCCGGGCACCAGGGCGTCCTTGGCGAACCGGGCCTTCAGGGCCGTCGTCGGGATGGTGCCGGCGGCGTGCGCCTCCGCGGCGAGCCCCCGCAGGGCCGCCACGAGCGCCCGGCCGATGCCCCGGCGCCGCTCGGCGGCTGCGGTCTCGACGTACAGCCACAGCCGCCGCGGGTGCACGGACGAGGCGTAGACGACGCCGGCCGCCACCGGCACACCGGCGGCCTCGGCCACGAGCGCGCGGCGCCAGGGCCGTTCCGCGTCCTCGGCGAGCATCGCCCGGTCCTGGTGCTGCTGCGCGTTGGCCGGGTCGCCCCACACCTCGAGCAGGGCCAGGTCGTCCCCGGGCCGCCAGGGACGCAGCACGATCTCCCCGTCGGCGACCGCGGCGGAGTCGAACAGCGCGCCGCCGTCGTCGTGCCCCGCGGCCCCGGCCGCTCCCGTCACGTCCCCGCTCACTTGACCAGGCGCTCCAGCAGGTAGGACTTCACCTGGGACAGCGCCACGCGCTCCTGGGCCATGGTGTCCCGCTCGCGGATGGTCACGGCCTGGTCCTCGAGGGTGTCGAAGTCGACGGTGATGCAGTACGGGGTGCCGATCTCGTCCTGGCGCCGGTAGCGACGGCCGATCGCGCCGGAGTCGTCCGTCTCGATGTTCCAGAGGGTGCGCAGCTCCGCCGCGAGGGACTGGGTGGCCGGCTGCAGCTCGGGCTTCTTCGACAGCGGGAGCACGGCGGCCTTGACCGGGGCCAGGCGCGGGTCCAGCTTGAGCACGGTGCGCACGTCCACGCCGCCCTTGGCGTTCGGGGCCTCGTCCTCGGCGTAGGCGTCCACGAGGAACGCCATCATGGCGCGGGTCAGGCCGAAGGACGGCTCGATCACGTACGGGGTGTAGTGCTCGTTGTTGGCCTGGTCGAAGTACTGCATCTTGGTGCCCGAGTGCTCGGTGTGCCGCCCGAGGTCGTAGTCGGTGCGGTTCGCGATGCCCATCAGCTCGCCCCAGCCGTCGCCGCCGGTGAACCCGAAGTCGTACTCGAGGTCGATCGTGGCGTCCGAGTAGTGGGCCCGCTCGTCCGCGGGCACGTCGAGGCGGCGCAGGTGCGCCGGATCGATGCCGAGGTCGATGAACCAGTCCCAGCAGTCCTCGACCCAGCGGTCGAAGTGCTGGCCCGCCTCGGCCGGCGGCACGAAGTACTCGATCTCCATCTGTTCGAACTCGCGGGTGCGGAAGATGAAGTTGCCCGGGGTGATCTCGTTCCGGAACGCCTTGCCGATCTGGCCGATGCCGAACGGCGGCTTCTTCCGGGCCGCGCCCAGCACGTTGAGGAAGTTCACGAAGATGCCCTGCGCCGTCTCCGGGCGCATGTAGTGCAGGCCCTCCTCGTTGTCCACGGGGCCGAGGTAGGTCTTGACCAGGCCCGAGAACAGCTGCGGCTCGGTCCAGGCGCCCTGGGTTCCGCAGTCCGGGCACACGATCTCGGCCATGCCCTCGGCCGGCCGGCCCTTCTTGGCCTCGAACGCCTCGAGGAGGTGGTCCTGGCGGTGGCGCCTGTGGCACTGGGTGCACTCCACGAGCGGGTCGGTGAAGGTCTCGACGTGGCCGGAGGCCTCCCACACCGCGCGCGGCAGGATGATGGAGGAGTCCAGGCCCACCATGTCCTCACGGGAGCGCACGAAGGTCTTCCACCATTCCGCCTTGATGTTCTCCTTCAGCTCCACACCCAGGGGCCCGTAGTCCCACGCGGAGCGCGAACCGCCGTAGATCTCACCGGCCTGGAACACGAAGCCTCGGCGCTTGGCGAGGTTGATGACGTTGTCCAGCGGGGACTTGGCAGCCATGGGGGCATCACTTCCGTACTCATCGGCGGGGCGGGAGGGGATCACGACGACGACGGCACCCGGCCGCCTTCGACGCGGCGGGCCCGTTCCGGCGCGGCGCGCCGGTCGATCCCGTCCAGCCTACCGGCCATGATGGACACCATGACCGAGACGAACGCACCCGACGCCCAGCCCCTGCCCATCCGTGACGAGTCCATCCGCCTCGGCCAGGCGCTCAAGCTCGCCTCCCTCGTGGAGGACGGGGCCATGGCCCGCGACGTCGTCACCGACGGGCTCGTCACCGTCAACGGCGCGGTGGAGACGCGCCGCGGCGCCCAGCTGCACGACGGGGACGTCGTCGAGTTCGCCGGCGAGGCGTTCGTCGTCCAGGCCGGGCAGGCCTGAGCCGACGCCCCGTCGGGCGGCCGCGGCGCCGTCGTCGAGCGTGTCCGGTGCGTCAGCCGCGGGGCGGCACCATGTGGGCGAGGTACTCCTTCACGTGGCCCAGCTCCTGCTCGTTGATCGCGTGGCCGAGCCCGGCATAGACGATCTTCATGAGGTCCACGTGGGCGTTCAGCCAGGCATGGGTCTCCTCGACCCGGGGCTCGGAGATGATCGGGTCCTCCTGGCCGCGGCCCCAGAAGACCTTCGGTCGGGCGCGGGCGACGTCGTCGTCGCGGGTGAACAGCTCGCGCAGCTGCGGCTCGGTGAGCTCCGGGTCCACCACGAAGCCGGACAGCGCCACGGTGCACGCGTAGGCCTCCGGGTCCAGGCGCAGCAGCGACGTGGCCATGGCCATGCCCTGTGAGAAGCCGAGCAGGGAGACGGTGCGGAAGTCCCCGCGCACGGCCTGCACCCAGGCGTGCAGGGCCTTGACGGCCTCGCGCACCGGCTCGGCGGTGGAGCCCAGCTCCCCCGTGACCGGGTCCTGGGAGAGCGGGAACCAGGCGTGGGAGCCCGGCTGCAGGGGCAGGGGCGCGCGGACGGCGGCCACCGTGACGTGCTCGGGCAGGTGCGGGACGAGGCCGAACAGGTCGTCCTCGTTCGCGCCGTAGCCGTGCAGGACGATCAGCAGGTCCTCGGTGCGCTCGCCCTCGGGGCGGGACCAGCGGACGACGGGCTCGACGGCGGGGGTGGGGTTCGCGTTCACGCCCGCCAGCCTAGCGAGCGGCGAGGTCGACCCCTCCCGGAGGTTGACCCCTCCCGCGCGACGCGGGCAGAATCCTACTCGTGGGTAACCCATCCTCCTCCCAGCCTCCGCACGCCTCCGACGCGACCCCGGTCGACGACCCCGCCGCCCATCCGTGGCGCCGCTACGTCGCCATCGGGGACTCGTTCTCCGAGGGCATCGGCGACCCCGACCCGGACCGCCCCGGCTACCACCGCGGCTGGGCCGACCGCCTGGCCGAGGAGCTCTCCCGCCTGACGCCGCCCGGTGAGGACCTGGCCTACGCCAACCTGGCGGTCCGCGGGAAGCTGCTGGACCAGATCGCCGAGGACCAGGTGGAGCCGGCGATCGCCCTGCGGCCGGACCTCATCAGCGTCTGCGCGGGCGGCAACGACATCCTGCGCGGCGCGGACCCGGACGAGATCGCGGTCCGGCTGGACGCCGTCGTCGAACGCCTGGCCTCCGACGGCGCCACCGTGCTGCTGTTCAACGCGACCGACGTGAAGGGCACGCCCGTCATCGGCCGCATCCGCGGCACCGTGGCGATCTACAACGAGAACGTGCGCACCATCGCGCTGCGGCACGACGCGCTGGTGCCGGACATGTGGTCGCTCAAGGACCTCGCCCGGCGGGAGATGTGGGCCGAGGACCGCCTGCACTTCTCTGCGCTCGGCCACCACACGATCGCCGCGATGGTGCTGGACACCCTCGGCGTGGAGCACGGCCTCGAGCACCTGCGCCTCTCCCCGCCGGCGCCGCGCACGTGGCGCGCGGCCCGCGCGTCGGACGCCGCATGGGTGCGCACGCACCTGGCGCCGTGGGTGGTCCGCCGCCTCCGCGGCGTCTCCTCCGGCGACGGCGTCACGGCCAAGCGCCCCGTCCCCGAGCCGCTCTTCGGCGCGCCGATGCCGCAGGGCTCGGACCACACCGAGCCGCTGGACATCGTCGAGCCCTGAGCCCGGCCGGCGGGGACCGGTGGCCGTTTCTCGAACGACAGTGCCGCGACACGCCGCCGTTTCCCGAACGAAAGTTCAGAGGGCGAGGGTGCGCTTCAGCGTGTCGGCCACCTGGCCGTACTCGGTGAGGAACCCGTCGTGGCCGATGGGCGAGGTGATCGTGTGCACCGGCGGCCGCGCGGGCAGCGCCGCCGCGAGCGCCTCGGACTCGGCCGGCAGGTAGAGCCGGTCCGAGTCGACGGCGGCCACGAACGCCCGGCCCAGGTAGTCCGCGAGCGCCGCCGCCACACCGCCGCGCCCGCGCCCGACGTCGTGGCCCATGAGGGCCTCGGTGACCACGAGGTAGGAGTTCGCGTCGAACCGGTCGGTGAGCTTGGCCGCCTGGTGGTCCAGGTAGGACTCCACGGCGTAGCGCCCGCGCCCGCCCGGCACCCCGACGGCGGCGCCGAAGGGATCCTCGACGCCCTGCGGTTCGCGGCCGAACCGCTGGCCGAGCTCGCCCGCCGTGCGGTAGGTGGTGTGGGCGATGCGCCGGGCGATGCCCAGGCCGGCCACGGGGCCGGGGCCGGGGTAGTAGTCGCCGCCCTGGAAGTCCGGGTCGAGGCGGATGGCCGCGGTCTGCGCCTGCCCCCACGCGATCTGGTCGGCGGAGGAGGCCGCGGTGGCGGCCAGCACACCCACCCCGGCGACGCGCGCGGGGTGGGTCGCGGCCCACTCGAGGGCGCGGGCCCCGCCCATCGATCCGCCGATCACGGCACGCCACGCGCCGATCCCGAGGTGGTCGGCCAGGCGCCGCTCGGCCTCGACCGCGTCCCGCAGCGTGAGGAACGGGAACCGGGAGCCCCAGGGCCGCCCGTCGGGGGCGGGCGTCGAGGGCCCGGTGGAGCCGTGGCAGCCGCCGATCATGGCGGGGGCGACCACGAACCACCGGTCCGTGTCCACGGCGCGGCCCGGGCCGACGAGGGCGTCCCACCAGCCCGGCGTCGGGTCCTCCTCGTGCGCGGCCACGTGCGCGTCGCCGGTGAGGGCGTGCAGCACGAGCACGGCGTTGGCGCCGTCGGCGGCGAGGGTGCCCCAGGTCTCGTAGGCCAGCTCGACGTCGGGCAGCAGCCCGCCGGTCTCGGTGCGCAGCTCGCCGACCCGCAGACGGTGGCGGCCGCCGCGGGGCAGCGCGGTGCGCGACGGACGCGTGGCGACGGCGGTCATGCCCGCTCCCCCGCTTCGTCGTCGCCGCGGCGAGCGGCGGCCGCGAAGCCGCGTTCGAGGTCGGCGAGGATGTCCTCGATGTCCTCCACGCCGAGCGAGAGCCGCACCAGGCCGGGGGTGACGCCGGCGGCGCGCTGCTCGTCGTCGGTGAGCTGGGAGTGGGTGGTCGAGGCCGGGTGCACCACGAGCGAGCGGACGTCGCCGATGTTGGCCACGTGGTGGTGCAGGGTGAGCCCGTCCACGAACGCGGCCCCGGCCTCTCGGCCGCCCGCGATCTCGAAGGAGACGAACGCGCCCGCGCCCTTCGGCAGGTAGCGCTGGGCCCGCTCGTGCCACGGGCTGGACTCCAGGCCGGCGTAGACCACGCGCTCGACGTCGTCCCGGCCCTCGAGCCAACGGGCGACGGCGGCCGTGTTGGCCACCTGCCGCTCCATGCGCAGGGACAGGGTCTCCAGGCCGAGGTTCACGAGGAACGCGTTGAACGGGGAGATGGCCGAGCCGTAGTCGCGCAGCAGCTGCACGCGCGCCTTGAGGATGAAGGCCAGGTTGGCGCCGAGCGGCGAGCCCACCCCGAGGTCCCGCGCGTAGACGAGGCCGTGGTACGACTCGTCCGGCTCGTTGAAGCCGGGGAAGCGCTCGGCGTGCTGGGCGTAGTCGAACGTGCCGGCGTCGACGATCACGCCCGCGATGGCCGCGGCGTGCCCGCCGAGGTACTTCGTGGCCGAGTGGGTGACGATATCGGCGCCGTGCTCGATCGGACGCAGCAGGTACGGGGTGGCCAGCGTGTTGTCCACGATCAGCGGCACGCCGGCCTCGTGGGCGGCGTCGGCGACGGCGCGCACGTCCAGGACGTCCCCGCGCGGGTTGCCGAGGGTCTCGCCGAAGAACGCCGTGGTGTTCGGCCGGACGGCGGCGCGCCAGGACTCGAGGTCGTCCGGGTCGGTCACGAACGTCGTCTCGACGCCGACCTTGGCGAGGGTGTGCTTGAACAGGTTCTGCGTGCCGCCGTAGAGGCTGGCCGAGGCGACCACGTGGTCGCCGGCGCCGGCGAGGTTGAGGATCGCGAACGTCGTCGCCGCCTGACCGGAGGCCAGCAGCAGCGCGCCCACACCGCCCTCGAGCGCGGCGATCTTCTCCTCCACCGGGCCCTGCGTCGGGTTGCCGATGCGGGTGTAGAGCGGGTCGAGGTCCTTGAGCGCGAACCGGTCCGCGGCCACCTGGGCGGACGGGAAGTCGTACGAGGTGGTCTGGAAGATCGGCAGGGCGGTCGCACCGAAGGCGTGCTGGCCGACGGCGACGCCCGCGTGGACCTGCGCGGTGGAGAAGCCCCAGGCGTCGGGGGTCGGGGTGGTCTGGTCGGTCATGGCGGACCCTCCTGAGGGGTTCAGGGGCCGGACCCGGCCGCCCCGCCCGCCGGCCGACGTGCCGATCCGGGGACCGGCGTCGTCGAGGTGCCGGAGATGACCCGGCGCCGTCGAGAGGGGCCGTGGGATCGGCCCGCGCTTGCCGGCACCCGTTGTGGGGCCGGCCTGGTCGTCACCCGGGGCACCCCACCGCGGAAGGAGGGTTGCCGGTCAGCATGCCGGGGCCTGTTGCTGACTCTCGTGACCGTGTCTCCGAGTGTAGCCCGCCGCCCCGCCACGATTTCGTCACGCGTGTCACACGCGGATACGCTCTCCGCACGGGGGCACCCGACCCGTCAAGGGCTCGACGCCCCCCGACTCGCACCAGGTCAATCCCCGGGGCAGCCCGGGAACGGAGAGGAACAGCGCAGTGCACACCTGTCGCATGGACCACGTGTCCTACGCCGCCGGCCCCGAGGGCCTGGACGCCACGGTCGCCCGCATCGCCGAGACGCTGGGCATCGAGCGGATCAAGGGCGGTGTCCACCCCCGCTTCGGCACGCAGAACGCCCTGTTCCCCATGGCGGGCAGGCAGTATCTGGAGGTCGTCGAGGCCCTGGACCACCCGGCCTCCCTCAGCGCGCCGTTCGGCCAGCTCGTGCGCGCCCGCACCGAGCAGGGCGGCGGCTGGATGAGCTGGGCGGTGGCCACCACGGACATCGGCCGGTTCGAGCGCCGCCTCGGCCGTGAGGCCGTCCCCGGCAACCGTCGCTTCCCGGACGGCCGGGAGCTGTCCTGGCGGCAGATCGGCGTCAAGGGAACCCTCGCGGACCCGCAGCTGCCGTTCATCCTGCGCTGGGCCGACGGTCAGGAGGACATGCACCCCTCGCAGGCGGCCGAGCCGCAGGCCACCATCGAGCGCCTGAACATCGCCGGCTCCCCCGAGCGCCTCGCCGAGTGGCTCGGCGACGACGAGGACGGCCAGGTCCAGGACGTGAACATCGAGTACGTCGCGCCCTCCGGCACCCCGGGCATCGTCTCGGTCACCTTCCGCACCCCGAAGGGCGAGGTCACGCTCTGAGCGCGGGGGCGGGGCCGCTCAGCCGAGCAGCCCCGCCCGCGCCAGCAGCGGGTAGCCGACGAACCCGACGGCGTCCAGCAGCGTGTGCGCGATGACCAGCGGCATCACCCGGCGCACCCGCAGGAACACGAGCGCGAACACCACGCCCATCAGGGCGTTGCCCACGCCCGGCCCGATCCCCTGGTACAGGTGGTACGCCCCGCGCAGCAGCGCGAGGGCGAGCACGACGACCGCCACGCGGGTCGGCAGGTACAGCCCTTCGGCGCTCACCCACGACGACGGCACGGCCGGCGCCGGATCGTGCGCCAGGCCCGCGGCGCGCAGCCGCTGCAGATACCCGAGCCGGTCGACGAGCCAGGCGCCCACGATGACCTCCTCCAGCAGTCCGTGCCGCAGCGCGGAGAGCAGCAGGACCGGTACCTGGTACCAGCTCTCCCCGAGCGCCGCGCCGACGATCGCCGTCGTGATCCCCAGGGCCCGGCCGGCGGCGTAGACGCCGAGCGTGCCCAGCCCGATGGCCGCGAACAGGCCCAGGCCCCAGGCCAGGTCGCGGCCGGGGCGACGCAGGTCGAGGCCGAGCACCCGGAACGGGTCCCGGCCGCGCAGGTGCATCAGGTGCAGCACGAGGGCCACCGGCACGAGCGCGAACCCGATGCCGAGCAGCTGATAGGTCAGGTCGAAGGCCCAGCGGTCGGCCAGGGCCGGGTTGAGGACGGTGGTCTGCTCCCCCAGCGGGGCCTGGGTGGCCTTGTCGATGAGCTGGACGATCGCGTAGACCGCCGACTTCCCCAGGGAGAGGCCGAGGACGATCGCGATCTCCCACCGCACCGTGCGCGCCGACGGGGCGGGCAGCGCGGGGTCGGGTCGGGCGGCCGGGGGGCGGGACGTGCGCGGGGTGGCGGGCATGCCCCCCAGTATCCGCCCGCCCCCTCTCCCCCCGGGCGCTTTCGAACGTGAGGGAGGGCCTATCTCCCGTTCGAAAGTCCCCATTCCCCCGATGTCACGTTCGAAAGTCCGGGCGGGCGGCGGGAGCGTTAGCGTGGTCGTGTGGTCTCCCCGCCTGCCCCCAGCGAGCTCGAGCTGGTCCACCGCGCCCTGAGGCACCTCCGCCCCGGCCTCGACCCCGCCCTCGCCCGGCGGCTCCGCACAGCCGACTGGGCCGCGGCGTCCGTGGAGGAGGGCGGGCAGTTCCACCGCGTGCTCGTGCTCGAGGACGTCGGCGTCCTCCGGATGACGCGGGCCCACGAGGTGGGGGCCGCCCCGGCCGCGCGGTGGGCGCCCGAGCGGGACCCCGCGGCGCACCTGCCCCGGCGCCTGGCCCTCCTCGACGGACTCGCCGCGGCCCTGGCCGAACGCGACGTGTCGTGGGCCGTCCCGGTCGCCCTCTCGGATCCCGTCTCCGCGGGCCCGGGCGCCGCGGTGCTGCAGCGCTTCCTCCCGGGCGGCCCGCACCCGCCGCACGAGGGCGATCCGGCCGTGCTGCGCGGCGTCCTCGACGACCTCGCCGCCGTGGACGTCACCGACCCGCGGATCGCCCCGCACCTCGGCCGCCCGTTCGCCTTCCGCGGCCCGTGGACGCCGGAGCGCGCCCGGCACGTCGCGGCGCTGCCGGGGACGGTCGCCGCGCGCCTGGGCGCATGGGAGGGGCACGACGTCGACGCGCGGCTGGGCGCCGAGGCGTGGCCGGACGCGGTGGCCGCCCTCGCGGACACGGTGACGACGTGGACCGCCGCGCCGCCCGTGCCGCCGTCGCTCGTGCACGGCGACCTGGCCGGGCACAACATGCGCTGGCGTGCCGTGCCCGAGGACGAGGACCCGCGCGCCCCGCTGCGCTGGGCGCTGGCCGGGGTGCTGGACTGGGACTTCGCGTGCGCATGGGACCCCGCCCTCAACGTCGCCTACCTGGCGCTGTGGCACGGCGAGGAGAAGGTCCCCGACCTGGCCCGGGACGCGGCCGAGGCGCGCCGGGCCCGCGTGTGGCTCGGGGCGATGGCCCTGGAGACGCTCGACGACGCGGCGGCCCGGGACGCGATCGTCGGCGGGCTGGCCGCGGGGTCCTGGCGGCGCCTGCTGCGCAAGACCCTGCCCCGCGTGGCGCGGGCCCTCGCCGCCCTGGACGACTGAGGGCCCGCGCGGTCGTCAGGACACGCCCAGGCGCTCCAGGACGATCTCGCGGACGCGGCCGGCGTCGGCCTGCCCGCGGGTGGCCTTCATGACCGGGCCGATCAGGGCGCCGACGGCGGCCATCTTGCCGCCCTTGATCTTCTCGGCCACGTCCGGGTTGGCGGCGATCGCGGCGTCGACGGCCTCCGTGAGCGCGCCGTCGTCGGACACCACGGCCAGGCCCTTCGCCGAGACGACCTCCTTCGGGGCGCCCTCACCGTCGGCCACGAGACCGAGCACCTGCTTGGCGATCTTGTCATTGATCGTCTTCGCGGCGATCAGCTCCTCGATCTCCACCACGTGCGCCGGGGTGATCCCCAGCTCGGCGACGGCGACCTCGCGGACGTTCGCCAGGCGGGCGATCTCGCCCATCCACCACTTGCGGGCCGCCGCCGGGGAGGCGCCGGCGTCCACGGTCGCGGCGATCTCGTCCGCCACGCCCGCGTTCACGACGTCGCGGAACTCCTCGTCGGAGAAGCCCCACTCGGCCTTCAGGCGCTTGTTGCGCACGGCCGGCAGCTCGGGCAGCTCGGCGCGCACGCGCTCGATCCAGGCCTCGTCCACCACCACGGGCAGCAGGTCCGGCTCGGGGAAGTAGCGGTAGTCGTCCGCGTCGGACTTGGGACGGCCGGACGTCGTGCTGCGGGTGTCCTCGTGCCAGTGGCGGGTCTCCTGCGTCACGGTGCCGCCCGCGGCGAGCACCGCGGCCTGGCGCTGGATCTCGTGGGTGACCGCGTGCTGCACGGCGCGCGTGGAGTTCACGTTCTTCGTCTCGGTGCGGGTGCCGAACTCGGTGGCGCCCTTGGGCATCAGCGAGACGTTCGCGTCGCAGCGGACGTTGCCGCGCTCCATCCGCGCGTCGGAGATGTCGATGGCCTGCACGATGTCCCGGATCGCGGTGACGTAGGCGCGGGCCAGCTCGGGGGCCCGCGCGCCGGCGCCGACGATCGGCTTGGTGACGATCTCGATGAGCGGCACGCCCGCGCGGTTGTAGTCGACGAGGGATGCGGAGGCACCCTGGATCCGTCCGGAGCCGCCCACGTGGGTGAGCTTGCCGGCGTCGTCCTCGAGGTGCGCGCGCTCGATCTCCACGCGGAAGACCTCGCCGTCCTCCAGCTCGACGTCCAGGTGGCCGTCGAAGACGATCGGCTCGTCGTACTGGGAGGTCTGGAAGTTCTTCGGCGTGTCCGGGTAGAAGTAGTTCTTCCGCGCGAACCGGCAGGTCTCGGCGACCTGCGCGTCCAGGGCCACGCCCAGGCGGATCGCGTACTCCACGACCTCGCGGTTGAGCACCGGCAGGGTGCCGGGCAGGCCGAGGTCGAGCGGGGTCACGTTGGTGTTCGGCTCGTCGCCGAACGCGTTGGGCGCCGAGGAGAAGATCTTCGTGGCGGTGTTCAGCTCCACGTGCACCTCGAAGCCCAGCACGGGGTCGAAGCGCTCCATCGCCTCCGCGAAGTCCATGGTCTGCTCTGCGTGGCTCATGCCCGGCCTCCTGCCGTGGTCGCGGTGATGGCGCGCTGCGCGCCCTTCTCCAGCTCGGGGGCCTCGGCCCACACCGGCCCGCCCCGGCGCTGGGCCACGAGGCGTTCGAGCGCGGCGCCGGCCTCGTACAGGCGGGCGTCCTGGCGCGCCGGCGCCATCAGCTGCAGGCCGTAGGGCAGCCCGTCGACGACGCCGCCCGGCACGGACATGCCCGGGACGCCGGCCAGGTTGGCCGGGATGGTGGCCAGGTCGTTGACGTACATGGTCATCGGGTCGTCCGTCTTGGCGCCCAGCTCGAACGCGGGGGTCGGCGCGGTGGGCGTGAGGATGACGTCCACCTGCTCGAAGGCGCGGGCGAAGTCCTCCTGCACGAGCGTGCGGACCTTCTGCGCGGAGCCGTAGTAGGCGTCGTAGTAGCCGGCGGACAGCGCGTAGGTGCCCAGGATGATGCGGCGCTTGACCTCGGCGCCGAAGCCGGCGGCGCGGGTGGCGCCCATGACCTGCTCGATGGTGCCGCCGCCGTCGGGCACCACGCGGTGGCCGTAGCGGACGCCGTCGAAGCGGGCCAGGTTGGAGGAGGCCTCCGAGGGCATGATCAGGTAGTACGCGCCGAGGGCGGCGTCGAAACTCGGGCAGGAGACCTCCACGATCTCCGCGCCGGCCTCCCGCAGGGCGGCGACGTGCTCGTCGAAGCCGGCCCGGATGCCCGGGTGGAACGCGTCCGCCGGCAGGTCCGTCACGACGCCGACGCGCAGCCCCGCCAGGTCGCGGCCGCGGGCCGCGGCGGTCAGGTCCGCCGGCGCGTCGGCCAGGGACGTGGAGTCCTGCGGGTCGTGGCCGCCGATGACCTGCTGCAGCGCCGCGGCGTCGGCCACGGTGCGGGCGGCGGGGCCGATCTGGTCCAGCGAGGAGGCCATGGCGATCAGGCCGTAGCGCGAGACGGCGCCATAGGTGGGCTTCACGCCGACCGTGCCGGTGAACGCGGCGGGCTCACGCACGGAGCCGCCGGTGTCCGAGCCGAGGGCGAAGGGGGCCAGGAAGGCGGCCACGGCGGCCGCCGACCCGCCGCCCGAGCCGCCGGGCACGCGGTCCCCGTCCCACGGGTTGCGGGTGATGCCGAACGCGGAGTGCTCGGTGGAACCGCCCATGGCGAACTCGTCGAGGTTGGTCTTGCCGAGGATCGGCAGGCGGGCCTCGCGGAGGCGGGCCACCACCGTGGCGTCGTACGGGCTGAGCCAGCCCTCGAGCATGCGGGAGGCGGCCGTGGTCGGCTGGCCGCGCGTGACGATGTTGTCCTTCACGGCCACGGGCACGCCGGCCAGCGGGTGCAGGGCGTCGGCCTCGGGGCCGCCGGCGGCGCGGATCGCGTCCACCTCGGCGGCGACGGCGAGGGCCTCGTCCGTGTTCACGTGGAGGTAGGCGCGCACGCCGCGGTCGCCGTCGGCGTCGGCGCGCACGTCGCCGTCGTGGGCCGCGATGCGGTCCAGGTGGGCCTGGACGAGCTCCACGGAGGTGGTGGTGCCGGCGCGCAGGCGCTCGGCCATCTGCAGCGCGGTGAGCCGGACGAGCTCGTCGGCGCCGAGGGTCGCGTTCACGTCGAACGTCTCGGTCATGGGGGTGATCACTCTCCGTCCAGGATGGCGGGGACCTTGAACTGGCCGTCCTCGGAGTCCGGCGCCTGGTCGAGGGCCTCCTCCTGCGTGAGCATGCCGGCGGGCACGTCCTCGCGGAACACGTTCTCCAACGCGATGGGGTGGGACGTCGGCGTCACGTCGTCGCCCGCGGCGGCCTGGACCGCGGAGACGTGCTCCAGGATCTTCTCCAGGTCGCCGGACATCGTGTCCAGCTCCTCGTCGGTCATCCGGATGTGGGCCAGGCGAGCCAGATGCTCCACCTGATCCCGGGTGATCTCAGGCATGGATCTCCTCGTGTGACGGGTCGGGGCGGGGTGGACGACGCCGGCGCGGCGGCGGCCACATCGGGGTCGAGTCTAGTGCCGGGGCCTGGACGGCCGCCGCCACCGCTTCGAGGCGGGAAATCCACCCCACCGCGGCGCTCCGGGCCCGCATGACAGGGATTTCCCGCCCCGAATGGGGTCCCGGTGCCGATGTCCCGCCCGGGGTCAGTCCAGCGCGAGCCGGTAGACGAGGAACGGGCCGGTCTCGTCGGCCGGGTCGAGGTCCGGCACCACGTCCGCGAGGAACCAGTCCCGCTCCGGGACGCGCACGAAGCCGGCGCGCTCGTACATCCGGTGGGCGCCGGTCATGGAGGGCATGGTGGTCAGCACGACGGCGTCCACGCCCTCCTCGGCGCGGGCCCGCGCCACGATCTCGGCCAGCAGGGCGCCGCCCACCCCGCGGCGGTGGAACCGCGGGTGCACGGCGAGCATGCGGAACTCGTACTCCCCGTCGCCGGAGGTCTCGGCCAGGGGCGAGCCGGGCGGGGTGAGCACCACGGACCCGGCCACCTCGCCGTCGACCTCGGCCACGAGCACCTCCGCGCGGCCGGCCCGGTCGGCCACGTCCATGAGGGTCTTCACGTAGGCGTCGTCGGGGGCGATGTGGCCGCCGTCGACATAGGACGCCAGGGTGAGCTCGGCGACCGCCTCGTGGTCCTCGGGGCGCAGCGGGCGGACGAGGGCGCTCATGCGTCGCCTCCGGCGTGCTGGCGCAGCGTGTCCTTCAGGCGGGCGCGGGTCGCGTCCGTGGCCACGACGTAGTCGCGCCGGCGCAGCCAGGCGGTGGGCACGGCCTGGTGGGGGTGGCCGTCGCGCGACTCGTGCAGCCCTTCGAGGAACGTCGCGGCCGCCGGCTCCTGCCAGATGTTCACCCAGTAGGCGCGATCCCGCTCCTGCGCCGTCAGTTCCTTGACCAACCGCTTCGTGAACGGGCAGCCCGGCCGCCAGAACACGACGACGCCGCCGCCCTCGACGTGCGCCTGCGCGCCGGCGAACGGCCGCGAGCGGACCAGGACAGCCCACCGGTACGTGACCGCGTAGCCGGCCAGGACGAGCCCGGCCACGATCATGCCGACCTGCTGCAGGCGCGTCCCCGCGATCATGAACGTCAGGCCGCCGGCCACGAACAGGACCGGGTAGAACCACGGGTCTCCGACGATCCGCCTCATGCCCTCGCCCCCGTCACGGCGGCCAGGGCGGCCGCGTCCACGTCGCCGGCCACCATCCAGTGGGGATGTGCCGTGCCGTCCGCCGAGGCGGGCCGCGTCACCGCGACGCCGGCCTCCTCCGCCACCAGCGCGCCGGCGGCCCAGTCGTACTCCTGCGTGCCGAACTCGGCGTAGGCGTCCAGGGTGCCGTCCGCGACCATGCACAGGTCCAGCGCCGCCGAGCCGATCCGCCGCACGTCCCCGAACGCGGGCAGCAGGGCCGCGAGCGCCCGCACCTGCAGGGCCCGGCGAGCGGGGTCGTAGCCGAAGCCGGTGGCGAGCAGCCGCCCGGAGCGCCCCGCCACGGGGCCGGTGAGCCGCACGGGGGCGGCATCGCGGTCGGGCAGGTCCACGCCCGCCGTCGTCGCGTCCGCGGTGCTGAAGGCGCCCCGGCCCGCGCTCGCGTACCAGGTGCGCCCCAGCGCGGGCGCCGCCACGACGCCGGCCAGCCAGCGTTCGGTGCCCTCGGCCACCCCCAGCAGGTCGGCGGTCTCGGCGTCCACCGGGCCGGTGACGGCCACCGAGGTGCAGAACTGCGGAAGCCCGCGCACGAAGTTCGTGGTGCCATCCAGCGGGTCGATGGACCAGCGGTACCCGGACGGCTCGGCCGGACGGGTGGCGCCGTACTCCTCGCCGGTGATCTCGTCCGAGGGGCGGTAGCCGGCGACGACCTCCCGGACGGCCTGCTCGGCGCGGCGGTCGTAGTCGGTGACCCAGTCGGAGCCGGAGGACTTCGTCTGCGCGCCGATCTCCTCGATGCCCAGCGGGACGGCCGGGTGGTGACCGGTCCAGCGCCGGGCCAGGACGTCCGCGCCGGCGCGCGCGGCGGCCTTGGCGACCACGAGCAGGCCCGGGACCGTGGTGCGCGCGCTCATGCCGAGGCCTCCCCCTCTGCGGCGTCGTCGGTGGCGTCGTCCGTGCCCGCCGGGCGCACGGCGTCCGGGCCACCGGCCAGCAGCGCCGTGAACCCGGCCTCGTCCAGCACGGGCACGCCGAGGGACTGCGCCTTGTCCAGCTTGGAGCCGGCGGCCTCGCCGGCCACCAGGAAGTCGGTCTTCTTGGACACGGACCCGGAGGCCCTGCCGCCGCGCACGAGGATCGCCTCCTTCGCGGAGTCGCGGGAGAAGCCCTCGAGCGAGCCGGTGACCACCACGGTCAGGCCCTCGAGCGTGCGCGGGGTGGACTCGTCCTGCTCGTCCTCCATGGCCACACCCGCCGCAGCCCAGCGGTCCACGATCTCCCGGTGCCAGTCCTCGGCGAACCACTCGATGAGCGCGTCCGCGATGATCGGACCGACGCCGTCGATCTCGGCCAGCCGGTCCCGGTCGCCGGCCTCGGCCGCCGCGCGCAGCGCCGCCATCGAGCCGAACGCCGTGGCCAGCGAGCGGGCCGCCGTCGGGCCCACGTGCCGGATGGACAGCGCCACGAGGGTGCGCCACAGCGGCTGGGACTTGGCCTTCTCGAGCTCGTCGAACAGGCGCAGCGTGTTGGCCGTGGGCGCGGACGGCTTCTTCGCGGTGCCGGCGGTGAAGAAGTACGGCTTGAGCGTGAACACGCCCGAGGGCACCAGGCGGCCGTCCACCTTCGTGCGGCCCTCGCGCCACACGCGCACCGCGCCGAGGGAGCGCTGCAGGTCCGTCAACCCGTCCTCGCCCCGGGGGCCCGTGATCTCCTCCGGCGTGCCGGAGGCGAGGTCGAAGATCTGCGCCTCCGCCGTGATGGGGCCCGGGCCCTCGGGCCGCACGTGCCCCTCGTGCTCGGCCGGGTCCTCGCCGGGGCCCTGCACGAGCCAGCGGGCGGCCTCCTCGCCGAGGGCCTCCACGTCGAACGCGCCGCGGCTGGCCAGGTGCTCGACGCGGCCGGCCAACTGGGCCGGGCAGGAGCGGGCGTTGGGGCAGCGCAGGTCCACGTCCCCCTCCTTGGCGGGGGCCAGCGGCGTGCCGCATGACGGGCAGTGCGCGGGCATGACGAACTCGCGCAGCTCCCGGCCCGCCTCGATCGCCTTCTCACGCAGCGGCAGCACGGGGCCCACGACCTCGGGGATGACGTCCCCGGCCTTGCGCACCACCACGGTGTCCCCGATCAGCACGCCCTTGGCCTTGACCACGTCCTGGTTGTGCAGGGTGGCCAGGGAGACGGTGGACCCGGCCACGGTGACCGGCTCCATCACCGCGAACGGGGTCACCCGCCCGGTGCGGCCCACCGAGACCGCGATGTCCCGCAGCAGCGTGTGCACCTCCTCCGGCGGGTACTTGTACGCCGCGGCCCAGCGGGGCACACGGGAGGTGTGGCCGAGGTAGCGCTGGTCCGCGAACGCGTCCGCCTTCAGCACGATGCCGTCGATCTCGTGGATCAGCTCGTGCCGGCGCCGGCCGTACTCCTCGATCACGGCGACGACGGCGGCCAACGCCTCCTCGTCCGCACCCTCCACCACGCGGGTGTAGGGGCTCACGGGCAGGCCCCAGCCCGCGAGCGCGTCGTACACCTCGTGCTGGGACTCCAGTCCGAACGCCTCGACCGAGCCGATGCCGTGCACGAACATGGCCAGCGGGCGCTGCGCGGTGACGGCCGGGTCCTTCTGACGCAGGGCGCCGGCGGCGGCGTTGCGCGGGTTCGCGAACGGCGTCTGACCCTCCTCGGCACGACGCGCGTTGAGCTCGGCGAAGGCGGCGGAGGACATGAACACCTCGCCGCGCACCTCGAACTCGGCGGGCCAGCCCTCGCCGGAGAGCTCGTGCGGGATGTCCCCGATGGTGCGCACGTTGGCGGTGACGTCCTCGCCCGTGACGCCGTCGCCGCGGGTGGCGGCCTGCACGAGCCGCCCGTCCCGGTAGCGCAGGGCGACGGCGAGCCCGTCGATCTTCACCTCCACGAGCCAGCGGGGCGCCACGCCCGGTCGCACCTGCGTCAGGGCCTGCGCCGCGCGGCGGAACCAGACCTCGAGCTCCTCGATGGAGAACAGGTCCTCGAGCGAGTACATGCGGGCCCCGTGCCGGACGGGGGCGAACGCCTCCGAGACCTCGCCGCCGACCTCCTGGGTGGGCGAGTCGTTGGCCACGAGCTCGGGGTGCAGGGCCTCGAGGTCCTCGAGGCGGCGGTACAGCGCGTCGTACTCGGCGTCCGAGATCTCCGGGGCGTCCCGCTGGTAGTAGGCGGTCCGGGCGGCGCGGACCCGCTCCACGAGGTCCTCGTACTCCTCCCGCAGGTCCGCGGCGGGGATGTCCTGCGGATCGGGCTGGGCGGCGGATTCCTTGGGGGTGCTCACCCGGCCCAGCGTAGTCGGCGTCCCGGACGGCGCACCCGGGTCAGGGGATGCGCACGAGCACCGCCGTGATGTTGTCCCGGCCGCCGCGCCACAGGGCGGCGCCGATGAGCTTCTCGAGGGCGTCCTCGAGGGTGTCGGCGTCGTCGATCAGCGCGCGGATCTCCTCGTCCAGCAGCTCGCCGGTCAGGCCGTCGCTGCACAGCAGGACGAGGTCCCCGGAGGCGAGGGGGACCTCGGCCACGTCCACCGTGAGCGCCTCGCGCGAGCCGAGCGCGCGGGTGATGACGTTGCGGCGCGGGTGGACGCGGGCTTCGGCGGGGGTGAGCTCCCCCGCGTCGACGAGCATCTGGACCGCCGAGTGGTCCACCGTGAGCTGCTGGAGCACCGGCGAGCCGACGGGCCGCAGGTACACCCGGGAGTCGCCGACGTTCGCCACGGCCCAGCGGCCGCGCTCCGTGTCCAGGCAGGCCAGGACGGTCAGGGTGGTGCCGGAGCGCCCCAGCCCGGCCTCGACGACGGCGGCGTCCGCCTCGTGGATCAGGTGGCCGAGCTCCTGGGGCGTGTGGGCCGTGCCCGGGGCGAGCACCTCGGGGGCGCGGCGGCGCAGGGTCTCGATCGCGGCGGCCGAGGCCACCTCGCCGGCCTCGTGCCCGCCCATGCCGTCGGCCACGGCGGCGAGCACCAGCGGCTCCCCGACGAGGGTCCACGCGTCCTCGTTCAGGTCGCGGACGGCGCCCACGTGGGTGGCGCCCGCGGCCTGGGGCCGCGGCGCGGACGGGGTCTCGGGGCGGGGGTCCACGGGGTCCTCGATCAGTCGGCGAGCAGGGTCTGGGCCGACCCGTCCAAGAGCAGGGAGGGGCGGACCTCTCCGAACCCGCGGACGATCCTGGGCGGCTGCGGGACGAGCACGAAGCGCTCGTCCCGGGACAGGGCCGCAGCGGTCATGGCGTCCACGAGCACGGTACCCGGATCGGCCAGGGACGTCAGCCGCGCGGCGAGGTTCACGGTGGGCCCGTAGATGTCCCCCATGCGGGAGAGCACCCGTCCCCATGTCAGGGCGACGCGCGCCGAGGGCAGCTCCTCGTCCGCGGCGATGGTCTCGGCCAGGGAGAGCGCGATCGCGGCGCCGGCCTCGGGGGTCTCGGCGTTGAACATGACCTCGTCGCCGATGGTCTTCACGAGCCAGCCGCCGCCGGCCGAGATGGTCTCCGCGGCGAGGGACTCGAAGCGCAGCACCATGCGGGCCAGCGTCCGGTCGTCCATGGTCCGGGAGAGCGTCGTGTAGGAGACCATGTCCGCGAAGCCGACGGCGCGGGCCAGCGGCAGCGGCGCATCCGACTCGGAGCCGTCGCGGCCCTGGGCGCTGGCCGCCAGCCCGGCCTCCACGCGCACGGTCAGGCGCTGGACGGCGCGGTTGAGCTGGCGCCGGTAGACGATCCGCATGGCCTTCTCGAGCGGTCCGACCATGTCCGGGAGCATGTCGACGACGGCCCGCCGCGCCTCCGGGTCCGTCAGGTCCTCGGAGGCGATCTTGTCCTCCACGAGCGCCTCGATCTGCCACACCACCATGCGGTCCGTCATCTGCCCGATCGAGCGCGCCAGCGAGATGGCCGTGTCCTCGTTCAGCGTCCCCGAGCGCACGAGCGTGAGCACGGACTCGAACGCCTCGATGTCCGCCTCGGTGAAGGCCTTGTGCCCCTCCGGCGACGTCGGATAGCCCAGCGCACGCCAGATCTTCCGGGCGGAGGCCATCGAGACGCCGAGGCGCTGCGCCACCTCCCGTGAGGTGTAGGCGCGCGGGCCCACCACCAGGCCGGCGTCGAGCGTGCGCATCGCGCTCGTCCAGCCGGCGGGCTGGGCGGAGCGCTCCTCGACGTCGCGGGCGGTCTCGTCCTCAGCCGGCGGGACGATCGGCAGCGGTGCGGTGTCCGGTGTCTCCGGACGGCTCATCGGAGGCCTCCTGTCGGGACGGGGGCGGGCCAGGTTGCGGTGCGGGCCTGGCGGGTGAGGTGGGCCAGGGCCTCCTCGAAGCGCGCGGCCTCGGGGACGTCGCGCAGCCGCCAGTGGACCTGGCGGGCGGGCTCCTGGAAGAGGATGTGCAGGTCTCCGGCACCCGAGCCGCGGCGGCGCCGCTGCACGTCGGCGATGGACACGAGCGGCATGGCGGCCCCGGAGTCGCCGACGCCGGCGCCCTGGAGGATGCGGCGGTCGGTGAGCACGGTGCGCCGGAAGACCCAGCGCCACAGCGGGCGGATGGTGCCGGGGAGCAGGACGAGCGCCGCGACCACCCACGCGGCCGCCTCGAGCACGGCGCGGTTCGCGGCGACGATCCCGGGCAGGTCGGGGCGTGCGAGCACGCCGACGGCCAGGCCGAGCAGGAACGCGACGGCCACGAGGACCGCGGCCGGGCGCAGCAGCGCGCGCGGGTGGGTGCGGGTGCGCACCATCACCTGCTCACCGGGCTCGAGTCGCACGGCGGTCACCTCCTGACCGGGACGGGTGTGTCATGCGCCGCGATGGACGTCTCCGCGCAGGTGGGCCACGTCCCCCGCACTGACCTCGGTCTCGATTGTGCCACGGTCCGGTGTGACGTGCTTCACGCGCAGGGTGCCGCCGGGGCCGAGGCCCACGGCCGTGCCCTCCAGCACGCCGCCGCCGGGCAGCTCGGCGCGCACCGCGCGGCCCAGCGTGGAGAGCCGGTCCGCCACGGCCGCCACGGCCGGGTGACGCCCGTCCACGGCCGCCGTCTGCCCCGCCACGCCCGCCGCGAAGCGGTCCACGGCCGCCACGACGGCGTCACGCAGCTCGACCGCGAGGTCCCGGGGCGCGGGCACGGCGTCCGCGCCGATCCACTCCGCCAGGTCCGAGGCGGTGTCCACCGGGGCGGCCCCGCGGTGGTCCAGGTTCACGCCCATCCCGACGGCGACGCCGGGCCCCTTGCCGTCCGAGGACAGCGCCACCGTGGCCAGCACGCCGCACAGCTTGCGCCCGTCCGTGGCGAGCACGTCGTTCGGCCACTTCACGTGCGTCGGGACGCCCCGGGCCGCGAGGCGCTCGGCGACCGTGGCGGAGGCGACGAGCGAGAGCCAGCTCAGATGGGCCGGGGAGACCGGCACCCCGCCGGACTCGGGACGCAGGTACACGGACAGGGCGAGCGCCGCACCCGGCGCGGCGCTCCACACCCGGGAGTGCCGTCCCCGGCCGGCCCGCTGGTCCGCGGTGGCCACGGCCGCACCGTGCCGGTGCCCCTCGCGGTCCAGCCGTGCGAGGAGCTCATCCTGCGTGGAGCCGGCGGAGTCCAGCCAGGTCAGATCCGGTGTGGGGGCGTCGTCGGGGTGCATGCCCCTAGATATACACGGCGTTCCCGGGGGCGGGCCGGGCGGGCCGATCCGCTCCCGGGGCGCGCGGAGGGGCGGCCCGGGCCGACGTCCTCGTCGTTTGTGGGCTTCCTCCAACCGAGGGCGTCCGCGGCGGCCCGTAGACTGGCCGACTGAGCCTCCGCATCTGGCGGACCACCACAAGGAGGACGTGTGACCGATCCCGATCTGACCACCACGGCCGGCCGGCTGGCCGACCTGCATCGGCGGCTCGAGGCGACGGCCGCGCCCGGCGGCCCGGACGCCGTCGAGCGCCAGCACGCGCGCGGCAAGCACACCGCGCGCGAGCGGATCGATCTCCTCCTGGACGAGGGCTCCTTCGTGGAGCTGGACGCGCTGGCCGTGCACCGCACCACCGCGTTCGGCATGGACGCCAAGCACCCGGCCGGCGACGGCCTGGTGTCCGGCTTCGGCACCGTGGACGGGCGCCAGGTGGCCGTCTACTCCCAGGACTTCACCGTGTTCGGCGGCTCGCTGTCCGAGCGCAACGGCCAGAAGATCGTGAAGGTCCAGGAGTTCGCCGCGCGCAACGGCTGCCCCGTGATCGGCATCCTCGACGGCGGCGGCGCGCGCATCCAGGAGGGCGTGGCCTCCCTCGCCCAGTTCGCGGACATCTTCCGGAACAACGTCCTGGCCTCGGGCATGATCCCGCAGATCTCGCTGATCATGGGCCCCTCCGCCGGCGGCGCGGCCTATTCTCCGGCGCTGACGGACGTCGTGGTGATGGTGGACCGGACCTCGCACATGTTCATCACCGGCCCGGACGTGATCAAGACCGTCACGGGCGAGGACGTGGACATGGAGACCCTCGGCGGCGCCCGCTCGCACAACGCCACCTCCGGCACCGCCCACTACATGGCCTCCTCGGAGGAGGACGCGATCGCCTACGTGCAGGAGCTGCTCGAGCTGCTGCCCTCCAACAACCTCGCAGAGGCCCCGACCTTCGAGGCCGCGGACCCGGAGCCCACGGACGAGGACCTCGCCCTGGACGAGATCATCCCGGACTCCGCCAACCAGCCCTACGACATGCTCGAGGTCATCGCCTCGATCGTGGACGAGGGCCACCTGCTGCAGCTGCAGGAGCTGTACGCGCCCAACGTGATCACCGGACTGGCCCGCCTGGACGGCATGAGCGTGGGCGTCGTCGCGAACCAGCCGCTGCAGTTCGCCGGCACCCTGGACATCGCCGCCTCGGAGAAGGCCGCGCGGTTCGTGCGCTTCTGCGACGCGTTCAACATCCCGATCATCACCCTCGTGGACGTGCCCGGGTTCCTGCCCGGCACGGACCAGGAGTTCAACGGCATCATCCGCCGCGGCGCCAAGCTGATCTACGCCTACGCCGAGGCCACCGTGCCGAAGCTGACCGTGATCACGCGCAAGGCCTTCGGCGGCGCATACATCGTGATGGGCTCCAAGAAGCTCGGCGCCGACCTGAACCTGGCCTGGCCGAGCGCGCAGATCGGCGTGATGGGCGCCCAGGGCGCCGTGAACATCCTGTACCGGCGCGACCTGAAGGCGACGGCGGAGGCGGGCGGCGACGTCGACGCGCGCCGGGCCGAGATCGTGGCCGACTACGAGGCCGAGCTGCTCAACCCATACCAGGCCGCCGAGCTGGGCTACGTGGACGCCGTGGTGCCCCCGCACGCCACCCGCGGCCAGCTCATCCGCGCCCTGCGCGCCACCCTGCACAAGCGCGAGGCCCGCCCCGCCAAGAAGCACGGGAACATGCCGCTGTGAGCGCCCTGCTGGGCCCGGGCGCCCCGGACGAGAACGACGAGTCGACGCAGGCCACGCCGCCGTCGGCCGACCCGCTGCAGCTCAGCGGCCCGGAGTTGGAGCCGGAGGAGATGGCCGCACTGGCCGCCGTCCTCGAGGCGGCCGCCGCGGCCCGGGCCGAAGCCGCCCGGCTCGCCGCCGAGGCCGCCGACCCCCGCCCCCTGGACCGCACGCTCCGCCGTCGCGGCGACCTGGGCCTGTGGGCCCGGCCCGGCCGCGGCCAGTGGCGTCAGGGCGCGGGCCCGCAGTGAGCCGGGACGCGGGCGCCAGCGCCTAGAGTGCCGGTATGACCCAGCACACCTCCGAGGCCGCCGCCGACGGCGCCCGCACCCCGTCCGCCATCGACGCGCTCGCCGAGCGCTACGTGGCCGACCTCCTCGCCCTGCATCCGGACACCGCCACCGAGCTCGGCTTCCCGGGCCGAGAGACCGAGTACACGGACTTCTCCCCCGCCGGCGCCCGCGCCGACGACGAGCTCAACGCCCGCCTGCTCGAGGACTTGGCCGCGCTCGAGCCGCAGGACGAGACGGACCGCGTCACGAAGGCGGCCATGCAGGAGCGCATCGGCCTCGAGCGGGAGATCCACGCGACCGGCCGCACCGAGCTGAACAACATCGCCTCCCCTGCCCAGGGCATCCGCGCGGTCTTCGACCTCATGCCCACGGACACCGCGGAGCAGTGGGGCCACATCGCCGGCCGCCTCGAGAACCTGCCGGCCGCCCTGCGCGGCTACACGGAGTCCCTGCTCGCCTCCCGCGACGCCGGCCACGTGGCCGCGGTGCGCCAGGTGGACATCGTGGTGGAGCAGGCCCGCGCCCACGGCGCCGCGGGCGGGTTCTTCCCGGGCCTGGTCGAGCGGGCCGAGGCAGCCGACGTCGTGGACGGCGCCCTGGCCGCCCGCATCCGCTCCGGCGCGGACACCGCCGCGCAGGCCTACCGCGACTTCGCGGACACGCTCGAGGCCGAGCTGCGCCCGCACGCCCCGGAGGCGGACGGCGTCGGGATCGAGTACTACCGGCTGGCCTCCCGCGTCTTCCTCGGCGCCGAGATCGACCTCGAGGAGACCTACCGCTGGGGCCAGGAGGAGCTGGCCCGCATCATCGCCGCGCAGCAGGCGGACGCCGAGCGCATCCGGCCGGGCGCCACGATCGAGGAGGCGCGCGCGATCCTGGACGCGGACCCGGAGCGCACCCTGAAGGGCACCGAGGCCCTGCGCACATGGATGCAGCGGCTCTCCGACGACGCGGTCGAGGCCATGAAGGAGCACTTCGAGATCCCGGCCCCGATGGACCGGCTCGAGTGCATGATCGCCCCCACCCAGGAGGGCGGCATCTACTACACCGGCCCCTCGGACGACTTCTCCCGGCCCGGCCGCATGTGGTGGTCCGTGCCCCCGGGCGAGGACGAGTTCACCACGTGGGCGGAGACCACCACGGTCTACCACGAGGGCGTGCCGGGCCATCACCTGCAGATCGCCACCGCCATGATGAACCGGGCGAACCTCAACCTGTGGCGCCGCAGCTTCTGCTGGACGTCCGGCCACGGCGAGGGCTGGGCGCTGTATGCGGAGAAGCTCATGGAGGAGCTCGGCTTCCTCGACGACCCGGGCGACCACCTCGGCATGCTGGACATGCAGCGCATGCGCGCGGCCCGCGTCGTGTTCGACATCGGCTACCACTGCGGCTTCGACGCCCCCGAGTCCGAGGGCGGCGGCGCGTGGACCCCGGAGAAGGGCTACGCGTTCCTGGCCAAGCACCTGATGATCTCCGAGGGCCAGCGCCGCTTCGAGTTCACGCGCTACCTCGGCTGGCCGGGGCAGGCGCCGGCGTACAAGGTGGGCCAGCGCATCTGGGAGCAGATCCGCGCCGAGCACGAGCAGGCCGAGGGCGCCGACTTCGACCTCAAGGCCTTCCACACCCGGGCCCTGCGCCTGGGCGGCATGGGCCTGGACACCCTGCGGGAGGCGCTCGCGTGATCCCGCACGACGACGGCGCGGCCGGCCCCGGCATGAGCCTGCGGCTGGTGCTCGGCTCGGCCTCCCCCGGCCGGGCGGAGGTCCTGACCCGGGCGCGGGTGCCGTTCCGCGTCGTCGTCTCGGGAGTGGACGAGGCGGCCGTGGGCGCGGCGGCGGGCGACCCGTCGCCGGCGGAGCTGGCGGGCCTGCTGGCGGAGGCCAAGGGCCGCGATGTGGCCGCCCGTGTGGCGGGCGCCGGCGTCGAGGCCCCCACGCTCGTGCTCGGCTGCGACTCCGTGTTCGAGTTCGAGGGCCGCGCCCACGGCAAGCCCTACGAGCCCGAGGTCGCCGTCGAGCGCTGGCGCGCCCAGGCCGGCCGGGAGGGCGTGCTGCATTCGGGCCATTGGCTGGGCCTGGTGCTGCCGGAGCCCGGGGTCGGGTCCGGGATGGCCGCGGAGGCGGGCGTGGTGTCCGCCGTCGTGCGCTTCGGCGCCGTCACCGAGGCCGAGATCCAGGCCTACGTGGCCACGGGCGAGCCGCTGCACTGCGCGGGCGCGTTCACGGTGGACGGCGCGGGCGCGGCCCTCGTGGACGGCGTGGACGGGGATCCCAACGCGGTGATCGGGCTGTCCGTGGCGTGGCTGCGGCGGGCCGCGGCGGCCCTGGGCCAGGACTTCACCCGGTTGTGGGAACCCTCCAACGCGCAGCGCTGATCCGGCGCGACAGGGCCGCGTGCCTCGGAGGGTTCCGCCACAACGAGTAGGGTGCTGGTCAGAGTCGGCGCCGTCCCGCGCCTTTCGCCCCACCGGGTGAGGGGCACGACCCCGGACGTGGCGCCCGCACCCCCAGCCGTGATCGTCCGAGGAGTCCATCGCCCATGAGCATCGCCGACGCACCGCAGGCCTCGGTCGTCCCGCCCGTCGACCCCGCGGCGGAGCGCCGGTTCTCCCGGGTGCTGATCGCCAACCGCGGCGAGATCGCCGTGCGCATCATCCGGGCCTGCCAGGACGAGGGGCTGACCTCCGTGGCCGTCTACGCCGAGCCGGACCGGGACGCCCTGCACGTGACGCTCGCGGACGAGGCCGTGGCCCTCGGCGGGGAGACCGCCGCCGACTCCTATCTGGTGATCGGCAAGATCCTCGACGCCGCCGAGCGCGCAGGCGCGGACGCCGTACACCCCGGCTACGGCTTCCTCTCCGAGAACGCGGACTTCGCGCGCGCCGTGGCTGACGCCGGCCTCGTGTGGATCGGCCCGCCCGCCGAGGCGATCGACCGGCTGGGCGACAAGGTCTCGGCCCGCCAGCTGGCCACCAAGGTCGGCGCCCCGCTGGCGCCGGGCACCACCTCCCCCGTGACCGGCACGGAGGAGGTCGTCGCGTTCGCGGACGAGTTCGGCCTGCCGGTGGCCATCAAGGCGGCCTACGGCGGCGGCGGCCGCGGCATCAAGGTGGCCCGCACGCGCGAGGAGATCCCCGAGTTCTACGAGTCCGCGGTCCGTGAGGCCGTGGCCGCGTTCGGCCGGGGCGAGTGCTTCGTGGAGCGCTTCCTGGACAAGCCGCGCCACGTGGAGACGCAGTGCCTGGCGGACGTGCACGGCGACGTCGTCGTGATCTCCACCCGCGACTGCTCGCTGCAGCGCCGCAACCAGAAGCTCGTGGAGGAGGCCCCGGCGCCGTTCCTCACGGACGAGCAGAACGCCCGCCTCGTGGAGTCCTCCAAGGCGATCCTGCAGGAGGCCGGCTACGTCGGCGCGGGCACGTGCGAGTTCCTCGTGGGCCAGGACGGCACCATCTCCTTCCTCGAGGTGAACACGCGCCTGCAGGTGGAGCACCCGGTCTCCGAGGAGATCACCGGCATCGACCTCGTGCGCGAGCAGTTCCGCCTGGCCCGCGGTGAGGCCCTCGGCTACACGGACCCGCAGCCCCGCGGCCACTCGATCGAGTTCCGCCTCAACGGCGAGGACCCGGGCCGCAACTTCCTGCCCGCCCCCGGCCGGCTCACCACGTTCCGCATGCCCAGCGGCCCCGGCGTCCGTGTGGACGCCGGCGTGGTGGAGGGCGAGACCGTGTCCGGGGCCTTCGACTCCATGGTCGCCAAGCTGATCGTCACCGGCGCGGACCGCCGCCAGGCCCTGCAGCGCGCCGCCCGCGCCCTGCGCGAGGCCGAGATCGTCGGCATGCCCTCGGTGCTGCCCTTCCACCGCGCCGTGGTGCGCGACCCCGCCTTCGCCCCCGAGATCGCCGGCTCGGAGGAGCCGTTCTCGGTGCACACCCGGTGGATCGAGACGGAGTTCGCGAACCACATCGAGCCGAGCGCCCTCACCCCGGCCGAGCCGGCCCCCCGCGAGGCACGCCACACCGTGACCGTGGAGGTCAACGGCAAGCGCGTGGACGTCACCCTGCCCACGTGGGGCGAGGCCCTGCACACGATCTCCGGCGCCGCCCAGCGGGCCGGTGCGGGACGACGCCGGCCCCGCGGCAAGCGCGGCGCACCGGTGTCCGCGGCCGTCAGCACGGACGCGCTGACCGCCCCGATGCAGGGCACCGTGGTGAAGGTCGCCGCCGAGAACGGCCAGACCGTGGCCGAGGGCGACCTGATCGTGGTCGTGGAGGCCATGAAGATGGAGCAGCCGCTCACGGCCCACCGCGCGGGCGTGGTCAGCGGTCTCGAGGTCGAGCCGGGCCAGACGGTCACGGCCGGCACGGTGATCGCCACCATCGCCGACGCGGAGTGAGCCGCCGGCGACGACGGCGGGGAGCGCCGGCGTCACGGACTGGTTCCACATGGTGGACGACGGGGATGTGACTCTCGCAGATCGGCGCGACGAGGCTTAACCTGGCACGCATCTTCGTCTCACATCGTGGTCGCTCGCGACCCCCTGTGCCCGTCATACCAGGGAGACACCATGTCCCACTCCACCCCGCCCGCGAACCCGGGCGCCCCCACCGATCTCACGTCGGACGCGGTCGCCACCGCGGAGGAGGTGCCCCGCTCGCGGGTCATCATCGCCTCCCTCGTGGGCACCTCGATCGAGTTCTACGACTTCTACATCTATGCCACGGCCGCCGTCTCGGTCTTCCCGCTGATCTTCTTCGCGGGCGGCGACGACAACACGGCCCTGCTGGCCTCCATGGCCACCTTCGGCGCGGCGTTCGTCGCCCGGCCGCTGGGCGCCGTCGTCTTCGGCCACCTGGGCGATCGCGTGGGCCGCAAGACCACGCTCATCGGCTCGCTGCTGACCATGGGCATCGCGACGTTCCTCATCGGCCTGCTGCCCACCTACTACCAGATCGGCCTGTGGGCGCCGGCCATGCTGACGCTGCTGCGCTTCTTCCAGGGTCTGGGGCTCGGCGGCGAGTGGTCCGGCGCCGCCCTGCTGGCCACCGAGTACGCCAAGGACGGCAAGCGCGCGCAGGCGGCCATGTGGCCGCAGCTCGGCGCGCCGATCGGCTTCCTGCTGGCCAACGGCCTGTTCCTCGCGCTCGTGCTCGGCTTCGGCCACGACTCCACGAACCCGGTGCTCGACGGCCCGTTCCTCACGTGGGTGTGGCGCCTGCCGTTCCTGCTCTCGATCGTGATGGTCGCCGTGGGCCTCTACGTCCGCGTCAAGCTCGAGGAGACCCCGGTCTTCCAGCGCGCCCTCGACCGCGACCAGCGCGTCAAGGCGCCGCTGGGCGAGGTGTTCCGCCGCAACTGGTGGGAGCTGATCCTGGGCACCTTCGTCATGTACGCCACTTACGTGCTCTTCTACCTGATGACCACGTGGATCCTCTCCTACGCGATCGGCAAGCCGGCCAACGGCTTCCTGGGTGTCCCCTACGCCGAGTTCCTCGTGCTGCAGCTGGTCGGCATCCTGTTCTTCGCGGCGTTCGTGCCGGTCTCCGGCCTGCTGGCGGACCGCTTCGGCCGCCGCCCCACCCTGATCGTGATCTCGGTGCTCATGGTGCTGTTCGGCCTCTCATTCGGCCTGTGGCTCGCGCCGGAGAACATGGGTGTGGGCGCGGAGCTGAACGTGCCGCTGATGCTGACGTTCCTGGCCACCGGCATGACGCTCATGGGTCTGACCTTCGGGCCCATGTCCGCAGTGCTGCCTGAGCTGTTCCCCACGAACACGCGCTACACCGGCTCCGGCATCGCCTACAACGTGTCCTCCATCCTCGGCGCCGCGCTGACCCCGTTCATCGCCGCCTGGCTGGTGCAGAAGTTCGACGTCTCCTACGTCGGCTACTACCTGGCCGCCGCCTCGGCGATCACCGTCATCGCGCTGGCCCTCTCCCCCGAGACCCGCCACACGGACCTCGACACCGTCACCTCGGCCCGCGAGCGCCGCGCCGCACGCTGACCCCGGCCGGCCCCCGGCGCTCCCCCCGCGCCCCACGCCCGCACTTTCGAACGTGACATCGGGGGAATGGACGCTTTCGGTCGTGAGATAGGCCCTATCTCACGACCGAAAGTCGTCTCTGGGTCAGATGCGCACGTGCAGGCGTCGCGCCGCCTCCGCGATCGACCCGGACATGGACGGGTACACGGTGAAGGTGTCCGCGAGGTCGTCCACGTGCAGCTTGTGCGTGACCGCGAGCGCGAGCGCGTAGATCAGCTCGGAGGCGCGCGGCGAGACCACCACGCCGCCGATCACGGTGCCGGAGCCCTGACGGGCGAAGATCTTCACGAACCCCTCCTCCGCGCCGGACATCTTGGCGCGGGGGTTGGTGTGGAAGTCCAGGCGCAGCACGTCCGCCTGGTACTGGCCGGAGTCCACCTGCGCCTGCGTGACGCCCACGGTGGCGATCTCCGGCGAGGTGAAGATGTTCGAGGCCAGCAGGTGCGGGCGCAGTGGCTTGAGGGCGTCGCCGAGCAGGTGGGCGACGGCGATGCGCCCCTGCATGGCCGCCACCGAGGCCAGGGCGAGCTTGCCCGTGCAGTCGCCCGCCGCGTAGATGCTCGGCACGGACGTGCGGGAGACGCCGTCCACGATCACGTGGCCGGAGTCGGCCAGCTTCACGCCCACGTCGTCGAGGCCGAGGCCCGCCGTGTTCGGCACGCCGCCGACGGCCACCAGCGCGTGGGAGCCCTCGATCGACGGGGTGTCCTCGGCGCCCTCGCCGGAGAGGTGGACGCGCACGCCGGTCTCGGTCCGCTCGACGGCCTCGGCGCGGGAGCGGGCGATCACCCGGAGGCCGTTGTCCTCGAAGACCTTCTCGAGCAGCTCGGCGGCGTCGGCGTCCTCCCCGGGGAGCACGCGGTCACGCGAGGAGACGAGAGTGACCTTGGCGCCGAGGCGGTTGTAGGCCGAGGCGAACTCGGCGCCGGTGACGCCGGAGCCCACGACGATCAGGTGCTCGGGAAGCTCCTTGAGGTTGTAGACCTGCTTCCAGTTGAAGATCCGCTCGCCGTCCGGGACGGCGGTGGGCAGCTCGCGGGGGCTCGCGCCGACGGCCACGAGGATCGCGTCCGAGGTGATGATCTCGGGCTCGGCGCCGGCGTCGGCGTCGTCGAGGGCGCGGACGGACACCTCGTGGGGGCCGACGACGCGGCCCACGCCGTCGATCACCCGGACGCCGACCCGCTCGAGGCCCGCGCGGATGTCCGAGGACTGCTCGTGGGCCAGGTTCAGGATGCGGCGGCCGACCTGGCCCATGTCCGCGTGGACGTCGCCCCCGCCGAGGTCGACGCCCAGGTCCACGGAGGCGCCCACGCGGCGCATCGAGTCGGCGGCGGCGATCAGCGTCTTGGAGGGGACCACGTCCGTGAGGACGGCCGCGCCGCCCAACCCCTGGCGCTCGACCAGGGTCACGCGGGCGCCCAGCTTCGCGGCCACCATGGCGGCCTCGTAGCCGCCGGGGCCGCCGCCGATGATGGTCAGGGACGGGATGAAGGTGCTGTTTTCCTCGGTCACGGGCTCCATTGTGTCCGCCGCGGACGGGAAAGTCCTAGCCCGCGCCCACGGGACACCGCCTAGACTCCACGACGTGACCGACCAGACCAGCATCCCCTCCCCCGACTCCCCCCTGACCGGCGACCATCCGGGCTTCGCCGAGGCCCGCGCGGCCGCCGACACCATCGCCCGGGCGACGGGCGTGGCGGAGCACCGCGTCGCCGTCGTCCTCGGCTCCGGCTGGGGCGAGGCCGCCGGCCTGATCGGCGACGAGGTCGCCGCCGTGCCGCTGGCCGAGGTGCCCGGCTTCCACGCCCCGAAGGTGCCCGGCCACAACGCGGTGATCCGCTCGGTCCGACTGCCGGACGGCACGCACGCCCTCGTCTTCGGCTCGCGCACGCACTTCTACGAGTCCCGCGACGCCCAGGCCGTGGCGCACACCGTCCGCACCGCCGCCGCCGCTGGGGCGCGCACCGTGGTGCTGACCAACGGCTGCGGCGGCCTGGACCCGGAGATCGCCCCGGGCACCCCCGTCCTGATCGCGGACCACATCAACCTCACCGGCGCCACCCCGCTCGTCGGCGCCACGTTCGTGGACCTGACCGACCTCTACTCCCCGCGGCTGCGTGCGATCGCCCGTGAGGTGGACCCGTCCCTGCGCGAGGGCGTGTACGTCCAGTTCGCCGGCCCGCAGTACGAGACCCCCGCCGAGGTGCGGATGGCGCGCACCCTCGGCGGCGACCTCGTCGGCATGTCCACGGCACTGGACGCGATCGCGGCCCGTCACGCCGGGCTGGAGGTGTTCGGCATCTCGCTGGTGACCAACCTCGGCGCCGGCATCTCGGAGACGCCGCTGTCCCACGCCGAGGTCGTCGAGGCCGGCCAGGCCGCCGGCCCGCGCATCGCGCGTCTGCTCGCGGACATCGTGGGGCGGCTCTGATGCCCGCGCATCCCCCGCACGACGACGTCGCCGCGCTCCCGGAGGACGTCCTCGCCCGGGCTGAGCGGTGGGCGGCGGAGGACCCCGATCCCGCGCACCGGGACACCCTGCGCGCCGAGCTCGACGCGGCCGCCGGCGTCGGCCCGGAGGCCGCGGCCGCCCGGGCGGCGCTCGCCGCCCGCTTCGCCGGGCCGCTCGTCTTCGGCACCGCCGGCCTGCGCGCCGAGGAGGGTCCGGGCGAGTCCCGCATGAACCGGCTCGTGGTGCGCCGCACCGCGGCGGGTCTGGCCGCGCACCTGTGGGACGGCGTCGGACGGGACGCGGCCCCGCCGCTGGCCGTCGTCGGGTACGACGCGCGGCGCGGTTCGGCCGCCTTCGCCGCGGACACGGCCGCCGTCCTGACGGCCGCGGGCGTGCAGACCGTCCTGCTGCCGGACCCGCTGCCGACGCCGGTGCTCGCCTTCGCGGTGCGCCATCTCAGCGCGGACGCGGGCGTGATGGTCACGGCCAGCCACAACCCGCCCGCGGACAACGGCTACAAGGTCTACCTCGGCGGGCGGCTCACGGACGAGGCGGGTCGCGGGGCGCAGATCGTCTCCCCCGCGGACGCGGAGATCGCCGCCCGCATCGACCATGCGGCGTGGGCCGCGGACATCCCGCTCGCCGAGGACGGCTGGACCGTGGCCGGGCCGGACCTGCTGGAGGCCTACCGTGCGGCGGCCCTCGGCGTGCTCGACGACGACCGGCACGGCCACCGCGCCCTGCGCGTGGTCTACACGCCCCTGCACGGGGTGGGCGGCGCCGTGGTCCCGGGTCTGCTCGAGGACGCCGGCTTCGGCCCCGTCCACGTGGTGGCCGAGCAGGCCGCCCCGGACCCGGCCTTCCCTACGGTCGCGTTCCCCAACCCGGAGGAGCCGGGGGCGATGGACCTCGCCCTCGCCCTGGCCGCCGAGGTGGACGCGGACCTGGTGATCGCCAACGACCCCGACGCCGACCGCCTGGCCCTGGCCGCGCCCGTCACCGACGCGGACGGTGCCCGCACGTGGCGGATGCTCTCGGGCGACGCCGTCGGGACGCTGCTGGGCGCGCACGCGATGCCGGCCCTGCAGGCGGCCGGCCGCAGCGCCGCGAACTCCGTGGTCTCCTCCCCGCAGCTGGCCGCCCTGGCCGAGGCGAAGGGGGTGACGCACCACGTCACGCTGACCGGCTTCAAGTGGATCTCCCGCGCCCCGGACCTCGGCTTCGGCTACGAGGAGGCCCTCGGCTACTGCGTGGACCCGGACATGGTGCGGGACAAGGACGGCATCACGGCCGCCCTCATGGCCGCGGAGCTGGCCGCCGCCCTCAAGGCGCAGGGACGCGGCCTGACGGACGCCCTGGCCGACGTCGACGCGGTCACCGGCGCCATGCCCAGCGCCCAGGTCTCGGTCCGCGTGGCGGACCTGTCCCTGATCGCCCGCACCATGACGGCCCTGCGTCAGCAGGCGCCGGCCACGCTCGCGGGGGAACCGGTCACCGTGCGCCGGGACCTGGCCGCCGGCGGGGACGGGCTGCCGCCGACGGACGCACTGCTGTTCGCCACCGACTCCGGCACCCGCGTCCTCGTGCGCCCCTCCGGCACCGAGCCGAAGCTCAAGTGCTACCTCGGCACCCGGGACGCCGACCCGGCCGCGGCCGCCGAGCGGCTCGAGGCGCTGCGCGCCGAGGTGACGGCCCTCGTGGGCGGCTGAGCCTCGGTAGGCTGGCGGACATGACCGTCTCCCTCACCACCGCCGAGCTGGCGAAGTACATCGACGCGACCGCCCTGAAGGCCGACACCTCGGAGGCGGACGTGCGCCGCCTCGTGGCCGAGTCCCGCGAGGCCGGGGTCAAGAGCGTCTGCATCAACCCCGTGTGGGTGCCGCTGGTGGCCGCCGAGCTCGCGGGCTCGGACGTGCTGACCTGCACCGTGATCGGCTTCCCCCTCGGCGCCAACGCCTCGGAGGTCAAGGCCTTCGAGGCCCGGCAGGCGATCGACGCCGGCGCGGACGAGGTGGACATGGTCCTCGACGTCGCCGCGGCCCGTGCCGGGGACCGCGCCCGGCTCGTCTCTGACATCCGCGCCGTGGCCGAGGCCGCGCACGCGGACGGCCCCGCAGGCGACGGCGGGGCGCTGCTCAAGGTGATCGTGGAGACCGCCCTGCTGGACGACGACGCGATCGTCCTGGCCTGCGAGGCCGCGGTCGAGGCCGGGGCGGACTTCGTGAAGACCTCCACGGGCTTCTCCACCGCGGGCGCCACCGTCGAGCACGTCGCGCTGATGCGCCGCACCGTGGGCGAGCGCATCGGCGTGAAGGCCTCCGGCGGGGTGCGCACCCGCGCGGACGCCCTGGCGATGATCGAGGCCGGCGCCACCCGGATCGGGGCCAGCTCCGCGCTTGCTATCCTGGGATCCGACTGACTCGCATCACTTCGGCCGGGCGTCCGCCCCGGCCGGGACCGCACCGAAGGAGCATCACGTGATCCGCAACGGCAAGGCCATCGACCACTCCAACGTGGGCGGCGTCTGGGGTTCCCTGATCGCCTTCATCGTCGCCTTCGGCGCGTTCCTCGGCTGCCTCTACGCCATGGGCTTCTGGTCGCTCGAGTCGGTCTGGATCCCCGGCCTGATCGCGCTGGCCCTGGCCACTGTGGCCTTCATGATCCCCAAGGCGTTCCTGGGCCGCAGCGACACCGTGGACACCACCGCCATCCACACCCGTCCCGTCGTCGAGCACGCCGCCTCCGGCGCCCACGCCGTCGAGACCGGCGCCGCGCACCGCTGAGCCGTCCCGGAGCCGAGGATCGCTGACACAGGTCGTCCGGCCGCCGCGCGCCGAAGGGCGTCCACCCGCAACACGGGGGTGGACGCCCTTCGGCTTGTCTCCATCGCGGCGGTGGTGCTGGGTCACGCGTACCTGACGGACCTCACCTTCAGCCGGTACCTGGAGATCTGGCGGATGCCGCTGTTCTTCTTCCTCACCGGCTACTTCTGGACGCGCGGCCGCCCCTGGGCCACGGACGTGCGGGGCCGCTTCCGGAGCCTGATGGTGCCGTACCTGGTGTGGGCGGCGCTCATGTCCGTGGCCGCGTTCGCGTGGTTCGGCGACGACCCCGACCTCCTGAGGCGCCTGATGATCACCGGCTGGTACGGGGGCGCGGACCAGGAGCCCCCGTGGTGGGCGTTCTGGTTCATCTCCGTCCTGTTCTTCACCACGGTGCTGCGCCGATTCCTCGAGCGCTTCCCGTCCGCCGTCGCCTGGGCCGTGGGCCTGGCCGGGCTGGCGTGGGCCCACTTCGTGCCGGACTCCGCGATCGCCCGCACGCCACTGGGCGTCGGGCTGGCCCTGCCCTGCCTGCTGTTCGTCCTCAGCGGCGAAACGTTCCGCCGCCGCGTCCAGCCGCACGTGCGGCGCCATCGGACGCTCATCGGCGTCGGCCTGGTGCTGCTCGGTCTGGTCGCGGTCCGGCTGGGCCTGGAGCCGCCCAACATCAAGTTCGGCGGCTTCGGCACGCCGGTGCTCACCCCCGCCGTGGGCGTCCTGATGTCCGCGGGGATGGTGCTCGTGTTCGGTTCCACGGTGGAGGGACTGCTGCGCTCCTTCGCCCGACGCACCGGGACGGGTCAGGCCCTGCGCCGCGCCATCACCGCCCTGGTCCGGACGGGCACGGTGGTGGTGCTGCTGCACGGCTGGGTGCTGATGTGGGTCACGCGCCACGGCGTGGAGGACAACGCCGCCAAGTTCGCCCTCGCGCTCGCCCTCAGCTGGCTGGCAGGCCTCGCCCTGCTCGCCACCCCCCTGTCCAAGCCGTTCACGGGGGCGCGCCGCCGCTGGCACCCGGTGCACCGCCTGCGACACGTGGAGCCCCCGCACCCCGTCACGTCCGCGCTGCCGCGCGTCCCGACCGCCTCGGAGAGGACACAACCATGAGCCGGGATCATCGCCCCCCGATCCGCAATCCGTTCCTGCCGTCGACGCCGGAGGAGCCCGAGGCGCCGACCCGCGACGGCGGCCACCCGGCGGGTGACGGCGGCGACGCCGGCGCCCCGGCGGCCTCCACGGCGCGGGAGGATCGCCTCGCCGAGTTCCGGCTCGGCCCGGCGTTCCTCCCCCACCCGGCCGACCGTGTCCCCAGCCCCCTGCCGAGCGCCCGCGTCCTCGTCGTGTGCACGGGCAACATCTGCCGCTCCGCCTATGTGGAGTACGCGCTGCAGGCGCAGCTCAACGCCCTGCTCGGTGACCGGGGCCGCGCGGAGGTCACGAGCGCGGGCACGGAACCGAACCAGGCGCTGACCGTCCCGGGTCCGCTGCTCGACCTCGCACCGAGCCGCCGAGTCCGCGCCGCGTTGACGCAGCATCGACCGCAGCAGCTGACCGGGCGTTCGCTGGCCGACCAGGACCTCGTCCTGACCGCGACGGACGACCACCTGGACGAGGTGCTGCGCGAGGACCCCGCGGCGGTGCGCCGGACCTTCACGATCCTCGGCATGGGCACCCTCCTGCGCGACCACGGCGAGGAGCTCGCCGCGTCGGTCCCTCCGGGCGCTGGCGTCACCGCGCTCGTGACGGCCCTGGCGGAGCTGCGCTCCCGCCTGATCGCCCACGGGGAGCGACCGGACGCGGATCTGCCGGACCCGTTCCGCGGCCCCGCCGAGGGCTACGCCGCGATGGCGCAGACCGCGCAGCCGATCGTCGAGCTGCTGGCGTGGGAGATCGCCCGGGCCCTCGACGGGGACCTCGTGGAGGAGGAGCCGACGGGCGCCTGACCGGCCGGCGTCAGAGATCGGGGACGGGGCCGCCTCCACTGCCGCACGCGAGGGGGCGTGCAGCCGGGCGTTGAACAGGCGCAGCCCAAAGAATGCGTCGGCGCCGAGGACAGCGAGGACGAGCACGACGCCACCCCCATCCGCGGCGTCAACCAGCGCCACAGTACGGTGCACGCCAAGCCCGCCATGGAGGTACGGGTCTCATACCGTCAGTCCACGAATCCACCTGAACCCCCTTTAACGGCTCTTCGCGGTTCGTGGTGAATGACCCTGCAGTGGCGGGTATTCACGCTACGGTTCTCGCGGCGCTGGTCAGCAG
>NZ_JAGXJK010000089.1:0-582 GCF_019091605.1 Micrococcus sp. GbtcB5 | reverse complement strand
CGATGTAGGGCACGCCCTGCTGGCCGACCAGCAGGTCCTGGTGCCCACCGAAGACGTTCGCCACGGCGTCAGGTCCGAGTTCGGGCCAGGCGTCATAGATCGTGTCCAGCGTCCGCACCAGCGTCTCAGTGGTGGGCTTGTCACCCACCTGCACCACCAGCAACGGGATGACCGGATCGGCCTCCTCCTGCTCATCGGCGTACGCCAACCAGGCAGCGGTCGAGGCGCGGACCTTTTCCACCGCCCGCCGCAGCAGCACCGTGTCGAAGACCCCCTGCTCGGTCGGGATGGAGAGCACGATGTCGTCCTTCAACAGCCCCGACGCCTGCACCAGAGCGGAGTCCACCTCCACCGAGGGCAGGGCGGTGCGGCCCTTGGCGTCCTTCATCGCCGCCTCGAACCGCTCCACGGTTGCCGAGATGCCGAAGACGACCGGCATGGGCGGGACAGCGCCGTTGCCGTTGATCAGCCGCTGCACGATGGTGCTGCGGTCCTTGCTCGTCGTCCCCATGCCCCGGTGGGCCTCGTCCAGCACGAAGTACAGCGTGAGGTCCTTGTTCTCGACGGTGTTGGTGATCACGG
>NZ_JAGXJK010000088.1:0-593 GCF_019091605.1 Micrococcus sp. GbtcB5 | reverse complement strand
GGGCGTGTCAACTTGTCTGTGTAAGCGGGGTGGTCACAGGTAGGGGTTGATCCGGTCGGGGTAGGCCGCGGCGAGCTGGGCGAGGGCCTGCTTCCAGTTCGTGACGGCCTGACCTTCGACGAGCCGGCCCTGGGCTTTGCGCTGGCCGGCGGGTTTGCCCCGGTCCCGAGCGCGTTCGGCGGCGCGTTTGTCTTCGATGTTGCAGATCGCCAGCCAGAGCAGCTTCACCGCCGCCTCGGTCGAGGGGAAGTGGCCGCGGTTCTTGGTCACCTTCCGTAGCTGGAAGTTCAGCGACTCGATGCTGTTGGTCGTGTAGATGACCTTGCGGAGCATGGGTGGGAACTGCAGGAACGGGATGAACCGCTCCCAGGAGTTCGCCCAGGTCGCGGCTGCAGACGGGTACTTCGTGCCGAGCTCGGAGGCCTCGAACTCGGCCAGCGCCTTCCTCGCGGTCTCTTCGTTGGGGGCGGTGTAGATCGGCTTCAGCGCGGCGGCGACCTTCTTGCGGTCCTGGTAGGCCACGAACCGCATCGCGGCCCGGATCAGGTGAACCACGCAGGTCTGGACCATCGAGTCCGGCCACGTCGCCTCGA
>NZ_JAGXJK010000087.1:0-610 GCF_019091605.1 Micrococcus sp. GbtcB5 | reverse complement strand
ATTAAATTAAAATAAATTAATTAAAGTATATTATTAGAAATTAAATTAATTGGTCAAATGAAAATCTAGATAGATATTATCTTTTTTTCTTGAAGTATTTTTCTAGTGTATTTAATTAAATAGAAAATTAATATTTAAGTTGATTTTCATCATCATACTTAAATATTTGAAATTTTTCTTGTATATTTAATTAAATAGGAAAATTATATTTTTTGTTGTAAATTAATTTTATTAATTAATTTTGGGCCAAGATTAAATTAGAATAATTTTTCCAGGATTTATCTTTTATTTTAATATGCGTTTTTCGAAAAGTGGATTCTTATATACTTTAATTTTTCGAAATGCAATATATATTTATAGAAAATTAAATTTGAGTTGTAAATTAATTTAAATTAATTTTGTAACAACTTAAATTGAATATTTTTCTAAATATTTATTGGAAATTATTACTAAGATGGAAATAATTCATGTTATTTTCATATCCATCTAAGTAAAATTTATTAAATATTAAATTAAAATTTATATTTATAATTTTTCATTCTAAATTGGAAATTTTAATTAAATAAATATATATTTAAAATAAATATTAGAAGAAAATATAACTTTCATT
>NZ_JAGXJK010000086.1:0-616 GCF_019091605.1 Micrococcus sp. GbtcB5 | reverse complement strand
GCACTTCGCAGACAAGCCCGATGAGTATGCGGGACACTTGAGGGCCGCCCTCGACAATCCGCAGGTCATCACCGACCACCTTGCGCGTCAGATCGTCGCCAACTCGGGCGTCGCGGTCCGCAAGTACACGTGGGCCAACCGCGCCATTCTCCTCGGCTTCCTGTCCCTACTGGGCACGGTGGCTGTAGTCGTGGGCCACGCGCTGTGCTGGTAGCCCAAGAGTGTCAGACCGGCTCCGTAGCCTTGTGCACATGAGTGATGAACCCGCCTTCCTGACCTCCCTCCTCGACACACTGGGTGAGGAGGTGAACACCGTCCTGAACAACTCCGACATCCCTGTGGTGGAGAAGGACGGCACCTTCAATGCCAAGGACATCCCCTCGTCGTCCAGTGACACCTGGATCAAACTTCCTGAGGTCGTCGCGGTGGTCTGTGACTTGAAGGGGTCCACACACCTCGGGACCGGCAAGCACGACAAGTCGACCGCCCGCATCTACAAGAGCAGTGTCGAAGGAGCGGTGCGCATCTTCCATGAGTTCGAGGCCAACTTCATCGACATCCAGGGGGGCGGTGGCTTGGGGCTCCTCTGGGGCGTCAAGACGTACGAGCGAGCACT
>NZ_JAGXJK010000085.1:0-623 GCF_019091605.1 Micrococcus sp. GbtcB5 | reverse complement strand
TATTCACGGGTGGGGTGGGTGTACGACGCCGGGCTAACGCGGTTCGAGAACGCGAGCACCAGGCGAGAGCGGCAGAGGGCCTCCCCGGCAGCTGCCTGGTTGGTCGCCGGGTCCGACGCGGCCGGAGGCCGTCCTGCGAAAACCACCCCGTGGGAGGCCGCCTCGGCTGCGGTCACATCGTCGTCGTCCCAGGCCGCCGGCTGGCGCCCCAGACGCAGGAGGTCCACCGGCCGGGAGGGTGGGGCATCGGGGAACGCCAGCGTGTCGGCGCCCCAGGGGAGCACGGTCACGGGCCGGCCGGTAGCGCCGTGCCATTCGTCGACGAGGTCCGGGTCGGTGATGAACAGGTGGTCCAGGTGGGGACGATGCCGGGCGATCCCGGCGATCCGGTCCGTCCAGAAGGAGTCGATCACCCAGGCGGCCGTGGATTCATACCCCGGCCACCACAGCTGCGGGCGTGCTGTCAGGGCCAGCGCCGCGGGATTGCCAGCGATCACAAGCAGCCGACGACCACGCCGGCGGGGCCCCGCGGCAACAGCAACGAGGCGCGTTGCCCCATGGAGGCGCGGCCGGTGTCTTCGACCTCCAGGAGGCGCCCGCCGAGGATCCTCGCAGTTAGCGCC
>NZ_JAGXJK010000084.1:0-655 GCF_019091605.1 Micrococcus sp. GbtcB5 | reverse complement strand
CTGCCTGCCCACGGTGGCCACGGCGGCGAAGCAGGGTGAGGAAAGAATTATCTGGCATTAAAATAATAAAAATATCAGTTTATAAAACCTACAAAAGTGGCCGGCCATGGCTTGGTGGATTTAGGCTTTGCTTTTTGCAATTTTGCAATTTTAACACCTTTTGTATCTGATTTTCTCAAAAATGCTAATTTCCTAATTCAACCATTTAAATGCCAATTCTAACTATTTAATAACTATAAATAATTATTAAATAATATTGTCATTTAATTTAATTATTAATTAGACATATAAAGTCCATTAATAAATAAATAAACCTAGAAACTCATCTCTTTACAATTTCACCCCTGCTTAGTGAAAATTCATAAACTAGACATAGTCTAATTTTAGAATTATAATTGATTAATCAAAACCAATTATATGAGTCTTACAAGCAATATTATCTCAACTAGTGCGGGGACCATGGGTCTATATAACCGAGCTTCCAATAAGTAGATCAAGAATTTAGCACTAAAATTCACTAACTTATTAATTCTTCGCTGAATCCACGCATAGAACTTAGAATTGCACTCTCAGTATATAGAATGCTCTATATGTTCCACCATAGAGACACCTCTCTAGTCATCACCGGCCCGCTCAGTGCAGCGCAGATGAAGTT
>NZ_JAGXJK010000083.1:0-677 GCF_019091605.1 Micrococcus sp. GbtcB5 | reverse complement strand
CTCCTCCTGGAGCGCGCACACCAGGCACTGCGCCCTGGCGGGTCACTGCTGCTGGGCTTCTTCGCGTCAGACCAGGTAGAGGCCTTCGATCACGCCGTCACCACGGCGTGGTACTGGCCGGTCGACGAGCTCGCGGGCGTGATGACCGCGGCGGGGTTCACCGTGGTCGACCGCGGCACACGGCAGGACCCGGGGGCCCGCCGGCACGGGTGGATCGAGGCTGTCGGGGACTGAGTCGTCTGGCGCTCTCCGCCCCAAATTTTCCAAGGAACCGTCCTTCACGAGTCGCGTGCGATCTTCACCGCGTCTGGACTGTCAGCCACCACTCCCCCTCGAGCGCCGCAAACGGCCGTTTGTGGCAGTCCGATGCTCCGCCACCACCCACGGGCACCTGCCCCCGGCTGAAACCGGGCAGAAACGTTCACGGGGCCGCTCTCGACAGCCCCCGGGACGCTCGGCGACAGACGGGGTCGAGGATCACGAGGCCGGAGTGAGACGGTCGCCCCCGTCCAGCCGCTCCCTGGCGGTGCGGCCCCGCCGCTCGACGGGGACGGTCCCCGTAGCGGCCCCCAGCCCCACGCAGGCACCCCCCACGTAGACCGTCTCCACCCCACCCGGACGCACGGCGTAGGTCTCATGCCAGATGCCGACCGCGTCCGGGTGCCGCCGGGACGGCC
>NZ_JAGXJK010000082.1:0-691 GCF_019091605.1 Micrococcus sp. GbtcB5 | reverse complement strand
CAATCTTGGCCCGGACTCCTTTATGGGGTACGCGCCTGTCCTCAACGCACTGTCGGAATTCTATTGGTCGGAAGAGAATCCGTTGTCACTTTTGAGTAGTGTTCAGCAGGATGCCTCTTATAGCGACGCTTGGCAGGTTATTGTTTCAGCCATCGATAAAATTATGGAGCGCGAGACAGGAAAGTTTGTGAGGTCGGTCAGTGACGGATCTGCCGAGCAGGACGGTTTTGCCCGACAAGTATTTTCTCCTCAGAACCCGCTGCGGCTCTTGCTCGACGGAGAACTCGGGGGCTCTGCCGACTCCGTGATGTCTTTCTTGGAGGTGTGCTCGCCTCCTGGCTTGCCGAATAACTGGGTCTACTCGACAGTGCCGCAGGCAATAGCTCACCAGGTGAGAGATCATCCATTCCTGGATTCACGGAATCTTGGCACCAGGAATCCTTTGACACGGTTCTCTAATGTCGTTTTTCGCGATTTTGTTGTCTACTCTGCTCTCGTGGATCTTCCTCCCGAGGATTCTGTATACATACCCGATTATTGGGCGGATCCGCATGTGAGTCCCAGTTCGATCTTCTTTAACTTCGCTGCCATGCGTTCTACTCGCCTGCGAGCGCTCAGTGTCGAGAGTCTGACGATCCTTACTGATTCGCATGCCGCTCGCTTCGAGGGCGATGTCAACCTTGTTGGCGCG
>NZ_JAGXJK010000081.1:0-735 GCF_019091605.1 Micrococcus sp. GbtcB5 | reverse complement strand
GGCCCGCTCCTGCCAAGAGAGCGCGCCGCCTCCCGAGGTGCTGGTCTCGATGCGCCCGGCCAAGGACCGGACCCACATCACCCAGTTGCTGGGCCGCATGATCCGCACACCGCTCGCGCGGCGTATCCCGGGCAACGAGTTGCTCAACAGCGTCGACTGCCTGCTGCCGTTCTTCGACCGCAAGACCGCCCCCGGCGTGGCCGAGATGCTGTTGAAAGGTGCCACCTCCAAGGACGGGGAGGACAACGACACCGGAGGCGGCGAGGCACGCCGCGTCCTGTTCGACCCGGTGGACCTGCATCCCAACCCGCAGGTGCCCCAGCAGGTCTGGGACCGCTTCGCCGCCCTGCCCTCGGTGACGATCCCGAAGAAGGGCGTCAAACCCATCCGCCGACTCACCGCCCTCGCCACCGCACTGTCCAAGGACAACCTGGTCGAGGAAGCCGTGGAGAAGGCGCACAAGCACCTCCACGCCGTCCTCGATGGGCGGGCGGTGCAGCACAAGGAGAAGGTCGACCAAGCGCGTGAGGACGTGCTCACCATGAGCGGTGAGGAGGCCCGGGGCCGGATCGGCGGAGGCTTCTCCTACAAGGCGTTCCAGGAGTCGGCGGACCCTCGGGCCATCGAGGACTCCTACCGGGCCGCTGCCCGCGTCCTGAGCCCCGCCCTCTGCTCCTCCTACGTCAACCACCTGGTCGGCCCGGACGGCGAACAGGTCGGCATCGCCCGCGTCGA
>NZ_JAGXJK010000080.1:0-743 GCF_019091605.1 Micrococcus sp. GbtcB5 | reverse complement strand
ACGCGATCATCTACAGGGCCGCTGTGGTCCTGAATGCTGTGATCGCATGGTCAAAACGATTGTCAGACATGCCCTAGCGCCTGCTCAATCTGTCGTCCGAGGTGCCGGGCCAGGCCCTCCACGAGCGTCGGCGTCGCCCCGGCGAACGTCACCACGCTGAGCGCCCCATGGACGCGCCCGACGCCCGGATGCGCGAGGGGCACCCCGAAGCAGGAGAAGGCCCGGAACGCGTCGAGATAGTGCTCCTCCCCGTCGACGGCGACGCCTCGGCCCAGCTCAAGGGCGGCGCCGATCCCGTTGAACCCCGCCGCCTCCTCGGCCAGGCAGACCCCCACATCCAGCCCCCGCCGCCGAATCTGCTCCCCCAACGCCGATTTCCATGGCCCCACGAGGCGGATCAGTCGTCCGCTGCGGTCGGAGGCAAAGAGGAAGAGGTCAAGGCCGGCGAAATCACGCGCCACGTCGGCCAGGGTGGTGGCGACCGCATGGTCGAGTGCCGCCGCGCGTGCCCGCACGTCGAGAGTGGCAGTGGTCAGCGTGTCGTCTGCGCGCACCCCGTGCAACCGGGACCGCCGCCAGCCGGATTCCGTCTCGAGGCGATTCGACACCATGACGGTTATGCCCGCCCGTGCGGCCACTCTGAGATGCACATCACGGTCGAGAAGCCTAGGTGTTGTGGGTCATGAGGTTCTTGCCACGGGGTACGGGCTGAGATGAGACGAGCGGGCCTCTCCGGGCGTGTC